>DASXPQ010000446.1:0-2443 GCA_036493575.1 Pirellulales bacterium | reverse complement strand
GAATCAGATTGTCGGCAGGCGGCGTATTGCTGTCTGCTTCCGGCGGTTTTGACGCGAGTGCTGTCATTGTAGCTAGGCAGATCTGTGGTCGAGGATAAAAGCGATCTTAGGAAAATCCCGGCAGACAAGAGAAAATCTCGTTCCAAACGTTGACATAAATGGCACAGAGTTAACTGCGATGCGGCAAATGGTTATGCGTCCCGAACATAAGTGGGCAGTTCCGCAATCCTCGCCGTCAAAATCTGCGCGGCATTGCTTAGTTGCTAGGCATTCTTAGCACGAATGCCTAGCATCCATTTTGAATCGCGCATTGCGAAATCGGGTTTTTTATTTCGGTTTCCCGAAAAAATGGCGGCACAAGACAGCGGTGGGCACCAAGTGTGCTTAACAGGTGCCGACGTTGCGATAACCAATCCCGGCGGAGTTGGCATCGCACGACGAATTAATCTTTCTTGACATCGTGGATATCCGCCGATGGAAATCGAAGTTACGTCGGGCAAAGCGACCCGTATCGATCTGGCGAATTTCTCATCGCCGCAAATGAGAGCGTTCCACATGTCGTGGATCGCTTTCTGCATTTGCTTTTTTTCCTGGTTTGGCATGGCTCCGCTGATGACCGTGGTGCGCGGCGAAATGCACTTTAGTGCAGAGCAAGTCGGCTGGTGCATTATCGGTTCGGTGGCCATGACCATTGTGGCGCGGCTAGCTGTCGGCTGGTTTTGCGATCGCTTTGGGCCGCGAATCACTTACACGTGGTTATTGTTGCTGGGTTCTTTGCCCGTAATGGGTATTGCGCTGACGAACAGCTTTGCCTCGTTTTTGCTCTGCCGGGTTCTCATTGGTTCGATCGGTGCTTCGTTTGTGATCACTCAGTTTCACACTTCGTTAATGTTTGCTCCGAACTGTGTGGGCACGGCCAACGCCACAGCGGCAGGGTGGGGAAATTTGGGCGGAGGACTTACTCAATTAGCGATGCCACTGTTGCTTGGCGCGTTGGTGGCAACGCTGGGAGTTAGTGAATCAATCGGCTGGCGGCTGTCGATGGTGATTGCCGGTTTGATGTGTGCTTCTGCCGGAGTGGCATATTTCTTTCTCACTCAAGATACACCTGAAGGAAACTTCCGCCAGTTGCGCGCCGAGGGACGGTTGCCCGCCAAGCCTGCCAGCCGCGAAGCCTTTTGGGAGGTCTGCCGAGACCGACGCGTGTGGGCTTTGTGCGTCATATATGGGGCCTGTTTTGGAATTGAATTGACGATCGACAATATTGCCGCCCTGTATTACGTCGATTATTTCGATTATTTCAAGCAGCTCGATTCCACTAGCGCTTTGAAATTGGCCGGGTTGATCGCCGCCATGTTTGGGTCGATGAATCTTTTCGCGCGATCACTAGGCGGATGGATCGGCGACAAATGTGGCAACCGTTGGGGATTATCTGGGCGCGTGAAGTGGCTGTTCGTGGCGCTATTTGGCGAAGGTCTGGGCTTGATGATGTTTTCGCAGGCGACGACGCTGTCGCTGGCCATTCCACTAATGATCACCTTTGCGCTGTTCGTAAAAATGTCGAATGGCGCCACGTATGCCGTGGTGCCGTTTATTAACCGTAAATCGCTAGGAATGGTCAGCGGAATTGTGGGTGCCGGCGGCAATGCCGCGGCGGTTGCCGCAGGATTCCTGTTCAAGACGCAGGGCTTGGATTGGCATACCGCGCTCTTCATCCTGGGCGGCGCGGTGACGATGGTTTCATTTCTGGCATTTGCGGTCGCGATCCGTCCCGAAGTCAAACTGCAACCTAGCGCTCTACCAGTTCGTACCGGGCATGCCGATTCCATTGAACTCGCTGGGGTTTCGTCGTAACGAATAGGAAGCAGTTCATGATTTCTGAAATTCGATCGCCCACAAGCCAGCGCACCGTGGTCGTCATTGGCAACGGCATGGTGGGGCAACGATTTTGCGAATGCCTGGTTAAGTTCGATGCCCAGCGCGAATGGAATATTGTGACGTTTTGCGAAGAGCCGCGGGCTGCATACGATCGTGTCGGGTTAACTTCTTTTTTTGCTCACCGCGATGCTCAAAAGCTGATGCTGGCGCGGCAAGAGTGGTACGCCGAGAACGATGTGGAATTGCACGTTGGTGATCGGGCCAGCAGCATCGATCGCCGCAACCGGATTGTGCGATCGGACCGTGGTGTGGAGATCCGCTACGACCGCGTGGTCTTGGCAACGGGTTCATTTCCGTTTGTGCCGCCGGTGCCAGGTATCGACAAACGCGGCGTATTTGTTTACCGGACAATCGAAGACCTGCAGCAAATCATTGAATACGCGGGTCGGTCGAAACGCTGTGCGGTCATTGGTGGTGGGTTGCTGGGATTAGAAGCGGCGAAAGCGGCCTACGATTTGGGCTTGGAGACCCATATTGTTGAGTTCGCTCCGCGACTGATGCCGCG
>DASXPQ010000445.1:0-2423 GCA_036493575.1 Pirellulales bacterium | reverse complement strand
GCCAAGCGTCCCGGCAACGATTCCTACTGGTGGTACGGGCCCATCGCCGCAACGCCAAGCGTCGAAAAGAAAGGCGTTTTTTATTACAATAGTAAGACAAAAATCAAAGATATTTCCGATGGCACCAGCAAAACTTTCGCCATCGGCGAACGCGACGGCGACTACATTGGTACTTACTCGCGCCCCTTAGGATTTCGTGGTCGCATGGCCGGCGCCTGGGTCGGTCCATGTCAGGCTACGTATGCCGATCAGGTGCTCTCCAATTGCACTGCTCCTTCTACGGTTGGTAATTCCAAAAACGCCAGTTCCGGTTCGTTCTTGATTAATGGTTACAGTCTGGCTGGTACTAGCAAAGACAATGAATACTGCATTGGCAGTAAGCATAGCGGCGGCGCAAATTTGGGCTTGGCGGATGGTTCGGTGAGGTTCATCAGCGAAAACGTCGACGCCGCCACCTGGGAGCTGTTGGGCGGAATTGAGGACGGTAACTCGATGACAAACCAAGGTACCGGTACTTCCTATTCGCTCAAAGACTATTAATTCGCATCCATTCATGGGACGATAGACAGCCAGTGGCGGCAATCATTGTGCCATTCTGTTCGACTTTGGTTTGTTTAATTCTGCTCCATCTCAATTAGGAACCGCATGCGTCTTTTCCATATTTCTGTAGCTCTTTGGCTGGTATTCGCTCTTGTGCTGACGGCCGGATGCAATTCCTCTGGCGTCAAAATCGGAGCCGTGACGGGGCGAATAACAAAAAATGGAAAGCCGCAAGCGAAAATCTCCGTATATCTAACGCCAGTGGAGGGCGGCCGTCCGTCCGAGGGCTTAACGAACGAAAACGGTGAGTATCAAATGGTCTACACTCGAGATCAAATGGGCGCTTTGGTCGGAAAGCAGCGCTTGACTATTACCACGGCTGCCAAAATTAAAAATGGCGATATTGTCTCGCCAGGATCCGAACTGGTATCAAAAGAGGTCGAGATCACTTCCGGCTCGAACGTATTCGATTTTGATCTCGCCGCAGTGGGAGACCAACAGGCGAAATAGGCTCAGGTTGTCCGATTCCTGGTCTGTTCATGGAATTCGTCAACATGCTGCGATTTAACCTACTCAATTTTGCCGCCGGTGCGTGTCTTCTGGTGGGGCTTACTTTCGTAGCCGGCGCCTTCTATGCATCGTTGGGGCATTCGTCTTCCGTCGAATTGGCGACCATTACCGGAAAGGTAACGCTCCACGGTCAACCCCAGCCAAATTTGAGTGTCGACTTTGTGCCCATCGGCGGAGGTCGTGGGAGCGAAGGCCGGACTGACCTGCACGGCTGCTATCAAGCGATATACACGCGAGATAAAGCTGGCGCTTTAGTTGGGCAGCAGCAGGTAATCATCAGCGTGCCGGAAGTGTTGGACTCCCACCTGAACATTGTTGTGCCAAGAAAGCAGCTGCTGACCGCCGATGTCGAAGTGCACTCCGGCGCAAATCAATTCGACTTTGATTTAGCTAACTAACCGTCTGGCGCCAAATTATCTGGGCGCCACACGTTGCCGCCAGCATCCATTTGCAAAGTTTGGCCGAGTCCTTACGCCGACTTGCGTCCGTTCGTACTCGCACGGCCAGGTGTGATTTTCATGACCGATTCACCCAACCGAAGCGTCGGTTCAACGCCAATGTCAGTCACGGGAACATCTCGATGCGTCAATCGCCAAATCAGTTGGTCCACAGCCCGGCGGCCAATGTGAATCGCATGGATGTCGATCGTCGTCAACGTCGGGTACAGGCCGGCCAGTAGTGTTGCTTCGTGATTGCACGAGATCATGCTTAAATCGCGACCGACCTGCAGGCCGCGCTTGGACAGGGCCCGATACACCATCGCAGCGACCGCGTCGCCCGGAACAAACAGACCAGTTGGGTGATCGGGCGAAGAAAGCAACTGATCGATTAAGCCATCGACTCGGTCGACCGCTTCGACCGGCAGCAGCGGCGGTTTCCAATCACTATCATCACCCAACAACGTAACAAGATCCGCACCCAGATGCCGGGCATGCCATTCGAATGCAGCCTGACGTTGAGCAAACGTCGATTGGTTTGGTTTGGGATTTAACACTGCCAGCCGACGGTGTCCCTGTTGCCATAAATGTTCGGCGGCGAGACGACCCACGGTTCGATCATTCGATTGCACCACATCTCCCCAAGTTCCCGCCGGCTTGCCGAGAAACCAAACGGTCGGAATTTGCTCAAGCCGTTGAACAAGAGCGATGTTGGCATTTTGGAATAATCCGGATTGCAGAGCGCCTTTGAGCAACAATCCGTCGATGCGGTTGCGGCCCAAAGTGACGGGCAAGTGATCGGCGCGCGGAATGTCAACGAGCAACATGTTAGCGCCCAATTCTTTCAGCGCCGCTTCAGCGCCGTGGATCGCGGCT
>DASXPQ010000444.1:0-2545 GCA_036493575.1 Pirellulales bacterium | reverse complement strand
GATCGGAAAAATGGTGGAATTGAACAATTCAGAATACTGGTTGCCGGAAGTTTCAAACACATTCCACGGCCGCGATATTTTGTCGCCGGTGGCCGCGCAGCTAAGTCTGGGATTGGAGCCCGAAAGGTTTGGAACCGCAGTGCGCGAAATGGAATTGCTCGATTGGCCGCAACCGCAGCGGCGTGAAAACCGCATCGACGGTGCCGTGCAATGGATCGACCGATTCGGCAATTTGATTTCCAATATTCCAGCGAGTCTGCTGGACGCCGGCGCTGGAGTCAGCACTGGTGGCAGCACTGATCGAACGGACGAGCGGTTGAAAATCGAGTGCGCAGGCCGAATGATTTCAGGGACTGTCCGTTCGTATGGCCAACGCAAACCGGGCGAGTTGGTGGCCCTTGTCGGCTCCGGCGGATTTTTGGAAATTGCCATCGTCGACGGCAGCGCCGCCGCTACGCTGCACGTGCCGATTGGTGCGGCGGTTGTGGTGGAGTGGTGACTTTGAAGGGGTGAAAGGGTGAAGGGCTGACAAGGTGACTGGGTGATTTGCCGCTTGCGGCTTAGCGGCGGTATTTAAAATGATTCCCAACTGACCACCGACCACTGCCCACTCCGTTCCATGCCAACTCACGAAGAACTGCTGCGTTGGGATCGTGAAATTGTCTGGCATGCGTTCACGCAGATGGCGGAGTATCAGCCGCTAATTATCGAGCGGGCGCAGAGCTGCACGCTGGTCGATATCGACGGGCGCGAGTTTCTCGACGGCACCAGCAGCATGTGGTGCAATTTGCATGGCCATCGGCATCCGCAGTTGGATGCGGCGTTACGGAAGCAATTAGATCGGGTTGCGCATGTCACAAATTTAGGGCTTTCCAATCCGACGTCCATTGAACTGGCCAAGCGGCTGACGGAAATCGCGCCGCCGGGTTTGGATCATGTTTTCTTTTCCGACGATGGCGCCACGGCAGTGGAAGTCGCCATGAAAATGGCCTTCCAATATTGGCGGCAGCGCCCCGATCCGCGGCCGGAAAAAAACGTGTATGTGGCGCTGGGCGATGCATACCACGGCGACACAATGGGGGCGGTCAGCATTGGTGGCGTCGATCGGTTCACCGCCATGTTCGCGCCGCTGTTGTTCGAAGTGTTTCGTTTGCCGGCGCCCGACACGTATCGACTGCCGGCGGGAGCGACGCGCGAAACAGCGGCAGCGCATTATCTTGCGCAAATGGAGCAACTGCTGGCAACACAGCATCCGCGGATTGCGGCAGTGGTCATCGAACCGCTAGTGCAGTGCGCCGCAGGAATGATCGTCCATCCGCCGGGCTATTTGCGCGGAGTACGCCAGTTGTGCAGCAAATATCAGGTGCTGTTGATTGCCGACGAAGTCGCCGTCGGCTTTGGCCGCACGGGAAAGATGTTCGCTTGCGAGCACGAACAAATCACGCCCGACTTTCTCTGCCTCGCCAAAGGATTGACCGCCGGCTACATGCCGCTAGCGGCGACTTTGGCGACCGGCGAGATTTGGAAGGCGTTTTTGGGCAGTTACGGCGAATCGAAATCGTTTTTCCACGGCCACACTTACGGCGGCAATCCGCTAGGGGCGGCGGTGGCGCTGGCCAACTTGCAGATCTTCCAACAAGAAAACACGCTGGTGCAAATTCAACCGAAGATCGCGCGGCTGGCGGAGCATCTGGCCCGTATCGCCAATCACAGGCACGTCGGCGATGTGCGGCAATGTGGCCTGATCGCCGGAGTGGAACTGGTCCGCAATAAAGCAACGAAAGAGCCGTTCGCATGGAAAGAGCGCCGTGGCTGGCAAGTCTGCGAATCGGCGCTGGCCGAAGGCGTAATGGTGCGCCCGCTGGGCAATGTGGTGACGATTATCCCGCCGCTGGCGATTGCGCTCGATGAGTTGGACCGGATTTGCGCGGCCATCGAGCGCGGGATTGAGCAGGTGAGCAGGTGAAGGACCGAAGGAGTGACAACGTGACAAGGTGACAAGGTGAGTTGCCGCTTGCGGCTTAACGGTTTGGGCCAATTTAGATAGTTGACAACATATACAGAAATCATCCGCCGATTGCCCTGGCTGCCAATATCGCCGATTGTCCCCTACAATCGATTTCGCTTCAAATCAGATTGATCCTGCAATTCGCGTTTCGATCGTTTATGGCACATTAAAAACAATTGATTCAGGAGTACCAATGTACGACAAAGCAAACTTGGCCAAACTCAAAAAAATGGATGCCCTCGCGCCGGAAGTGATGAAGGCGTTCTGGGCATTCGACAAAGCAGCCGTCGCCGAAGGGGCGATTCCGGTGAAGTACAAAGAACTGATCGCCGTTGCGGTGGCGCTGACGACTCAGTGCCCCTACTGCATCGACATTCACAGTAACAACGCCCGCAAGGCCGGGGCCAGCGAAACGGAAATTGCCGAAGCCGCGATGGTGGCGGCCAGCTTACGCGCTGGAGCGGCAGTCACGCATGCAACGCATGCTCTTTTAAGTTGATTGTTCGACTTGCCAACGCCAACGGGTTAACTTACGTC
>DASXPQ010000443.1:0-6499 GCA_036493575.1 Pirellulales bacterium | reverse complement strand
TGGCGCCATCGATTTGTCGGGCAACGACGACCCCCGGGCTGCGGAATTGGAACGGCGGATTGTACTTTCGCAGTACGTGATGGCCGTCCACGATGCCGGATCGCTGCCGCCGCAGGAAACGGGCTTGGCGGCGAATTCGTGGTTCGGCAAGTTTCATATGGAAATGTACTGGTGGCACGCTGCGCACTGGGCGCTGTGGGGTCGGCCGGAGATTTTGGAAAAGAGCTTCGACCATTTGAAACAAATGATGCCGCCGGGCCAGGCGATTGCGCGGCGGGAAAGTTGCCAGGGCGTGAAATGGTCCAAGATGACGGATCCCAGCGGTGTGGAAAGTCCGTCGAACATCGGGCCGGTACTGATCTGGCAGCAGCCGCATCCGATTTATCTTGCAGAATTATTGTGGCGCGCGAAGAAAGATCGCACCACGCTGGAGCGGTATCAGGATGTAGTCTTTCAAACGGCGGACTACATGGCGACATTTGTCGATTACGATCCACAGCGGAAACAATATGTATTGGGTCCCGCCGTTGCTTGTGCGGATGAAAAACACAGCGATTATGCCCACACTTTGAATCCCACCATGGAATTGGGGTATTGGAAGTGGGCGCTGGTAACAGCGCAGGAGTGGCGCTTGCGGCTGGGATTACCGCGCGATGAGAAGTGGGACGCGGTCATCCAGCATCTGGCGCCGCTAACGGTCCGAAACAGCGTTTATGTGGCCCTAGAGTTTCCGGAGGAAAACAACGCGTCCCGAATGGCCACGTGGTTGTACGGAGTGCTACCGGGGCGCGGCATCGATCGAGATGTCATGCGAAACACCCTGCGTGCGATTACCGACGCCGCGCGCTGGCAGCCGCAAGAAGATCAAACCTGGGGCACCGCAATGGTCGCCATGTGTGCCGCACGCCTGAATGAACCGGACCTGGCGGTTGATTTATTGGTGGGCGGCGATGGTGAGAAAGCTTTCCGGCGATCAGGTTATGCCGTCCGTCGGCCACAGCAGACTCCAATGTACATGCCGGCCAATGGCGGGTGGCTGGCGGCCGTTGCCATGATGGCCGCCGGATGGGATGGAAACACAGAGTGGGCGCCGGGATTTCCAAAGAATTGGAAGGTGCGATACGAAGGCCTGCAGCCGATTCCGTAATGTTCGTTCAGACAGCGACTGGCTGAGCGGACCCTGAGGCGAATTGGACACGCTAAATGTCAGCAAGATTTGTGTAGCAGTGCGCGCACTTAGATTCGAACTAAGGACCTCCACCTTATCAGGGTGGCGCTCTAACCAACTGAGCTATGCGCGCTTAGGGTTTTCCTCGAGAATCTCAACGACCCTCCGAAGAACTGATTCTATTTTTTACTAGCAATTCTGTCCACTGGCACCAATTCCGTCCACTTTACCGTCCATTTTGGTGGAACGGATTGTACGAATTTTGCGGATTGACGATTATCGGACACGTTTTCTTTTGCCAGGGTCGCAGGTGTGGATCATCACACGCTTGCCCAATTTCGCTTTAATGCTGACTCTAAAAGCGGCGCTGTCCTCACCCGCAAAATCTGGCTGGACACTGTCCAAATGTCAGCGCTTCTATGCCAAATTTGTGCCAGTTTCAAATCGGATTTTGTAGGCTTGTGCCTTTGCGCTTCTTAGGCTTCTCGCGTTGCTATAAGCTCTACTAGCCACACTCGGGTCATACCACCAGTGGAAGATCGGAAAATCAGATACCTTCCGTGCCGTCCGAGAACCCATTGGTAAGTATCTCAGTGGCGGCTTGCTCAGGCGACATTTTTCACCAGTGCGGATCGTCCTGGCGGTCGCAATCAATTTTGCCGCTGTGGCAGTGACATCAGCCGACATTTTCCAGTGGGAATACATCAACCCGGCCGATCCCAGCCAAGGCAAACAACAAAGCACAACACTCGCTTCCGGCGGTGCGGGCGTGACGGCCGAGTCCGGCGCCGATTTGTCTGCTCGCAATTTGACAATGGCCTATTTGATCGGTTCTGACCTAAGTAGCGCCTCACTCTCGACAGCAACGCTGACGAATGCTGATCTAAGTCAGACAGACCTCACCAATGCGACTTTTGGTACTGCCACAATCACTGGGGCGACGTTGACGGGCGCCATCCTTGATGGAACAAATTTCTACAATACGACTGCCCACGGCCTGACTGCAGCGCAACTGTATTCCACGGCCAGCTACCAAGCTCAGCAATTGCCGCGTATCGCTTTAGGCAATAACAATCTGACCGGCTGGAATTTCGCCGGCCAGAACCTCGACAGTGCCGATTTCGGCGACTCCTCGCTGTCGGGGACAAATTTCAACGGGGCGAATCTTTCCAACGTTGGCTTCGTTGGCGCATCGCGGGCGAGCGCTGATTTCACGAATGCCATCGTCGCAGGAGCGGACTTTACCTACACCGGTTTTACGGCGGCGCAGCTTTATTCCACCGCCAGCTACCAGGCTCACGATTTAACGGGAATCAATTTCAGTCCCCATGACGTAACTGGCTGGAACTTCGCCGGCCAGAATCTCACAGGGTCAGTCTTCAGTTACGCCACCCTGAACGACGCGAATCTCAGTCAAACAAACCTTACGAGCGCAGATTTTTATGCAGCGACGATGAACGGCGCGAATCTCAGTCAGAGTAGCGCCTTCTACACCTATTTCGGTTACGCCAAACTGAACCAGGCAAATTTTAGCCAAGCGGATCTCACAAATGCAAATTTTACTTTCGCCGAGTTAGACAGCACAAATTTTACCGGCGCTGTCGTGAAGGGAACGGATTTTTCCTACACCACGTCCCGTGACTTTACGGCAGCGAACCTTTACTCCACTGCCAGCTATCAGGCCCACGATTTGACGGGTATCAATTTATCTGAAGATGACCTTACTGGCTGGAACTTTGCCGGGCAGAACCTCACCAATGCGGGCTTTATATTTGCTACGCTCTCCGGCGCCGATTTTACGGGCGCGCAAATACAAGGGGCGTACCTTGGCTACACAACTGCCCAGGGATTTACCGCGGCGCAACTTTACTCCACCGCCAGCTACCAGGCTCACAATTTGACGGGAATTGCCTTAACTAATGACGATCTTACCGGCTGGAACTTCGCGGGTCAGAACCTCACGAAAGCAGCTTTATTTGCCACCACGCTTACCAACACCAACTTCGCTCATGCGAATCTTACCAATGCGGGCTTTAATAACGCCAAATTGAATGGCACTAATCTAACCGCGGCCGACACGCGCGGAGCTTACGGGCTCATTCTTCCCGCGAGCGCCATCACTACCAACCTGATTCGCCCCGATGGGCATATCAGCGGGCTCGATTTGCCTGCCGGCGAATTGCTGGTAATCCGTGATTACGATGGTGATCCCGAGTATCGACTTAATTCCCCTGACTCTATCGCGCCGTTGGATCCCATTGCCATCTTCGTTGATCAGCACATGAATATCAGCGCCGGCGGTACTTTACAAACGCTGTTTGAGGCCGACGCTTGGGATTCCACAATTTCCTTTGCCGCCGGCATTCCGGTCACTCGCGGCGGCACGCTCGATTTAGAGTTTGCCGACGGAGTAGATGTCGCCGACCAAATCGGCCGCACGTTCGATGTGTTCGATTGGACCGGCGTCAATCCGACCGGTGCATTCACCGTTTCCAGCCCCTACACCTGGGACCTTTCACAGCTTTACACCACCGGCGACGTAACCCTCGCCGCCGTCCCGGAGCCGTCCGGCCTTCTGCTGTTAGCCATTGGCGGATTGAGCTTCTGCGGGCTACGTACCAAGAAGATGATCTCATGAACGGCCAAACCGCACCTTGTTCAGAGAATACTGCTTCCACAGTAGGAGAATAGGCGCCGTGTCTGAGCCGGGAACGCCGTGGATGCACCTGACCGAAATGCTGACGATATGCCGACGCGGACATCCTAAGGTGTCGTAAACTCATCCGTTTGTGACATGTGTTGAAATTGGACCGGTTATGACCCGCGCGGCGATTCTCAAGAACCCATACGTTTGATGGCACCGCCCAGGAGTGCCAAGAACTCATCCGAAATTTCCAGCTGAGTCTTCGGGGCCATTTTTGCTTCCAGAATGCGCCGGAAATCGAACCAATTTCGGCACCACCTTCAAATCCCGGCACGCGAGCCGAGCCACCGACCCAAGAGCCGCTTTTCCCACTATTTGGCGAATTCTCAGGGATGGAAGCGGCGGATTGCTTGACGGCGAGCGGCCTAACGACCACACTCGCACTGGATTTGCACTCCCCAGATACCTCCCAGGGCCACAACAGCGCTCCGCCGAATAAACGGGGGCGGTGAAGATCGTGGATACCACCGACACTGCACCGGGACACGGGGACTTCACCAACTTTAATAATCCCTTGGTCAGTGAGAGCAACGTCGCGTTTACTGGAAGCTATACCGGCGGCAGCGGCCTCTACGTGGAGATCGGCGGCGCGGGCGGAACCCTCACGCCGCTCTTAAACACCGGCGACGCCCTGTTCGGCAGCACCGTCTCCAGCATTTTCCTGGGCAGCTTGGGCTACGACAACAACACGCTTGCGTTTCAATACCCCCTCGCCAACGGCCACAGCGGTATCGCCATCACGTATCTCTCCGCCGTCCCCGAACCGACCTCGTTCGCCTTGGCCGCCCTGGGCCTGGTAGGCTTGGGCGTCATTGCACGTCGGAAGAAGTATTGCCGGGCCTGAAACACTTCGACCGTGTAGTTGCAATCTGATCAAGGCCCGTTTGGCCATCTGGTCTAGCGGGGTTTTTTTAACCGTACCGTCCTCGCATGGAACGTCGGCAGCCTCGTTCGCAATACGTTTACTGATTGCACCGAGAATGGACCGTTTTGACACGGCGTGGCCTCAGTGCCAAAATCTCATTCGTTTTCCGGCATGAAGTGGTTCCTGTGGTGTGAGTTCGTGCATCAGAGGAGCATGCTCAAAAGTTGGTAAGCTGCATTTTCTGGTAACCGGGAAGAAAAACTCGATGGACATGTTCCGTTTGTTACTCTACGTAATTGTCTTGTATGGCGCATGCACAGCTGGATTGTTCCGTATCAGAGCACAAAGCGGCTTAACCAGGCATTCCACGAAACTAACCCAGCTCATGCGACAACTGCCCTGGGCAACGCTGCTGTTAATCGTGGCTATCGGCATTCCGACGACGCTGCAATTCTTCTTCCCATCGATCCTGATGCTATTTCGGCGTGACGCGAGTGCGTTTTTAGCAGGTGATTGGTGGCGTGTCCTTACACCGCTCTTTGTCCAAGACGGAGGCGTGAGCGGCAGCATTTTTAATTTGCTAAGTTTACTCTTCGTGGGCAGTGTGGCCGAGCACTTGTGGGGTAGGGTACGATGGCTCATCATATTCTTCCTTGGTGGCATCTCGAGTGAGATCATTTCCTTAGCCTGGCAGCCAGTTGGCGCCGGCAATTCTCTCGCCAACTTTAGCTTGGCAGCTAGTGTTGCCGCCATATGCTTCACACGTGATCCACTTCCACTTGAGCGTGTTGCAGCATGTCTAGCTCTTGGAGCAGGGGCCTGGCTGTTAGCACTGCATGATAATCACGGTGCTGCCGTCGCAGTGGGTGCAGTCATTGCCCTTATGCTGATCTGGTTCGACAATCGCAGGCCTCAGCGTGCGTCCTCGACCCCAGAACTCGTGAACAGTCTTTGAAGCTTGAGAATCCCATCAAACGACCGAGTTTTGAATCGCGCGGCAATTCTCAGGGACCCATACGTTTGATGGCACAGCCACAGCGTGCCAAGAACTCATCCGAAATATCCGGCTGAGACTTCGGGGCATTTTTGCTTCCGGTATGCGCCGGAAATCGAAGGAATCTGGGACTCGTTCGAATCACCTGCAGAACGCGCTGAGGTGGGACGCTGTCCGCAGATTGGGATTTTCTGTTCGAGCCTGTGGTCGCGATTCGTCGTGCTGCTTGCAATGCATACTTACTGCCCCAGGACGGTTCGTCCTATGCCCGCAATAAGAACGCCCTTCGCAGGGGCCAGCCGCAGCGCGACGATTGCGCTATAGCCGGCAGGAGCCATCGCCCGAAAGCATGTGGCATCGAGATTAGCAGCGAAAGTGCCAACGAAGCAAAATATTTGACACGTTCTTCCGCTCAGAAAGAACGCACAGCCCCGCGCAGTACCTGCTTTTCATGGTGTCGATTGACCTTGCTTTTCCGTCGTAGCGGTAATATAAGTTGCCACTGTTTTAGCTTTTTGGTATTCAGCAGCGAACCGCTGGATAAACCATGTCGTCGTCAGCCTATTCCGCCGGACCGATTCGCCGCACGCAAATTCGCCTCCGGCGTCTCCTCAGGATCGCCAAAGCGTCGACATTGAGGCGACGGCTGCGGCAGAGTTCTCGGCCCGATTTCACGGCAAACTGGAGCGCCCCTTACGTCGCGAATTGGAGTCAGCACCTCGAGCAATTGCGCGGCCGCCCAAATGTGAATATGCTTGAAGTTGGCAG
>DASXPQ010000442.1:0-4768 GCA_036493575.1 Pirellulales bacterium | reverse complement strand
TTCGCCGATCTTTTCAGATAACTGGCCGTTCGGCCTAGGTTCACCACAGTGGGCGGCGGGAGCCCACGAGATTGACCGTTCTCAATGCACGATCACGTCATGCGCCGATTTCGTTTAACCACTGCGCGGGAGATCGCTATTGAAGCGATCGCATTGGCGCTGTCCGGAGTAGTACTGCTGATTGGTGCAACCAGTGGTTGTGGATCGTTCAGCCGATTTGGGTCTGCTGAGCAGCCGGTGGTGCCACCGCCTACGACATTGGTTGTGCCAGCGCCGGGATCAATTCCGCTGGCGGAGACGGTTACGCCAGGACCTAATGGTGAGCCACAGGCTGTGGTGCTGGGTCCACCGGTGCCCAACAACACTGTTTTAGTACCGGGGCAGAATCGGGATTATATGTGGGACCAAATCGTAGACGTGGTGAACGATTATTTTCAGATCGATCAGGAAGATCGAGTGAAACTAGTTGGCGATGTGCCAACTGAAGGACGCATTGATACGTTTCCGGTTTCGGGAGCGACGCTGCTGGAGCCGTGGCGAAGAGATTCTGTCAACTTTCACGAGCGGTTGGAGAGCACGTTGCAGTCGACCCGGCGGCGCGGATTTGTGCGGGTGATTTCCGATCCTCATGGGAACGGCTATCTGGTGGAGGTAACCGTGACGAAAGAATTAGAGGACGTGCCGCATCCGATCAATGGTTCGGCAGGGGCATCAACGTTCCGGTACGACACATCGCTGCCGCGGGATACTGAGTTTGATCCTGATCCGCACCGCATTCCCGGCGATCCGGCGCGGCCGAACGGTCCGCGCGCCGTTACCGGCGGTTGGATTCCGATGGGGGCGGATGGGCGCGATCATGCTCTGGAGCAGGTGATGCTTGCCAAGATTCAGGGGCGATTGGGTGGGATCCCATCCGTGGTTGGACCACTGGCTTCGGGGCCGGTGATGGTAGGGCCGCCGCCAGCGATGATTCCGCCGGGTAACATTGTGCCCCAGCCGACACCGCGGAGTTTCTATTCACCGTCGGGCGGCAGCTCTGAGCCGCTAGAGTTACCGGCGCCGTAGTCAAGCGGCACGACGCCCACTCGGCAACTGCCGTATCTATAACGGGCGAAGCGTTTTAGTTGGAAACGTAGAGCAGTAGTGCTTATGGCAAAACTGCCTTTCTTGCGCCAGATAGGCGCACAAAAAAACCGAAGCCTGTCCCAGCCGGTGGTCCGCGCCGATTGTTTCCAAATCGACGCACCAAAGAGGCCGACCAAGGCTTATTGCTGAGACAACACCGTAGCAACACCCGCAATTTACCGCCAACGTTCGGGGCGCGTCAACTTCTATTGCGGCAAAACAATGTATCGGCCTATAGTCCGGCCCCGAACAAGGAGGCACACCATGAATAAAGTCAATCTTACAGTCCGCACTTTCGCGGCCTGTGCTCTCGTTTGTCTGGCAATTTCTAATGCACGGGCAACCACAGTCATCAAGCTCAATCTGGGCGGCGTTGGCCCCGATATCGGAATGAATGCGGCTCGTCAATTATCAACAGTGGACGATGGGGTAGCAGCGACCACCGGCGACCAAAGTACGAACATTGAATTCACTGATTTTTTGGATGTTCTCCCAGACATCAACATTCCACCAGGGTCATTTACTTTGAGCGGATTGACGGGCGCCGGCCCCGCCACGCAGCTTGGTTCGCTCGCGATCCAATCCTTCACAGGTGGCCAATTCGCATTGTACGATCCGTCAAACAACTTGCTTTTGACCGGACCGCTTACCAATAGCGCATTAACGGGCGTGATCGGTCCACCTGGAACCGGCGCGCTATTCACGACGACTTTGGCGACCATAACCTCGGGCTCACTCGCGCAGTTCATTTTGTCTGGAACTGTGTCGCTGTCGATGAATATGACAAACGTCAATGGTGGCGCGGGTTTTTCAATTTCGGACGGTATCTTGCAGCCATTCTTGGCTGATGCGTCAATCAACATTGCGGCCAACGCAAACACAGTTCCCGAACCCTCTACGCTCGCTCTCCTTGCCCTCGCCTCGCTCGGCCTGATATCCATTCATTGGCGATTCTCATAGGCTTTCTCGTCTCCGCGCGGTGGTGGTACGTTTTGTTTAGCCGCAGCGCGCGTTTTCTTCGGGGATTTCGCTGCTTTCTGTCGATCTGCTATATTTCGACGCATGGGAACGATTGGCGTCTTGGTCAGTGGCGGGTTGGATAGTGCGATTCTTGTTTCGCACTTGCTGGAGCAAGGGGAAGCGGTCCAGCCGTTCTATATTGAATGCGGGCTAAGTTGGCAGGCCGCGGAATTGGCGGCACTACAACGATATTTGGCGGTGATTGCGGCTGGCAGTTTGTCGCCGCTGGTCACGCTGCAGTTGCCGCTAGCCGATTTGTATGCCGGCCATTGGAGTCTGACGGGCAAGCAGATTCCCGATGCGGCCACGCCCGACGAAGCGGTCTATTTGCCGGGGCGGAATTTGCTGCTGGCGATTAAACCGGCGCTATGGTGCCAGATGCATGGGATTGGCCGGCTGGCGCTGGGCGTGCTGGGAAGCAATCCGTTCGATGATGCGACCGCCGAGTTTTTTGCAGCGCTGGAAAATGTGCTGGCGAGGCTTGGACAGCCGCAGTTAGAAATTGTGCGGCCGTTTGCGGGAATACACAAACGGGAAGTGATGGAGATCGGGCGCGACTATCCGCTGGGGCTGACTTTCTCGTGCATTGATCCGGTCGATGGTCTGCACTGTGGGCGATGCAACAAATGTGCGGAGCGGCGGGGGGCGTTTCGGTTGATCAAGATGGCGGATCCGACCCGGTATGCCGGGAACTCGGGCTAGCAAACGATTCAATCGTTACGCGGCGCGGCTCGTTTTGGGAGTCGGCTCCAGACCGTGGCGAGCGGTGAGTAGATGGATGGCGGCAGTCATTCCGTGCAGGGCCTGATCGAGTTGTCCGGCCTCGCGGAGGCCTTGCAGGTTTTGGGTGAGTGTTTGTTGCAGTTTGACCAATTCGCCTTCACCGCGGTTCAAGTTGGAAAGAGTTTCTACTAGCTTGGCAAATTGCGTTTGCAGGCCTGCCATTTGCGTGAGCATCCCCTGTCCTTGCGTTTTCTGTTCATTACGCTGTTGTTGCATGTCGGTGAGCAGGCGGAGCAGCTTTTGTTCGCGCTGGGCATCGCTTTGCTCGAAGACCGTATGAACTTTGGTGAGCGATTGCTCCCAGACTTGCGCGTGAGTCTGCAGACGCTTTTCGCTTTCTTGCTGGACACGCTGGAACGTGGCGGACCAAATTTGCAATTGTTTTTCCAAGTGGGTGTCCAGAGCTTTGATGGTGGCCTGATTTCCGGACTGCACGGCATGTAAGAATGGCGTGATGCTTTCGTCGACAACTTCAAAGCGGTTCAGAAGATCCAAATCGACGCGGCGAGTGATGGAGTGGATGATGCCGCGTTCGATTTTTTCGCACATGAACAGGCTGAACATCATGGTGATGGCGGCGGCCAAAGCGACGGTGGTGGTGTTGAAAGCGGTGCCGATTTCGCCGACTACTTTCCCCAGATTATCGCCGATCTCGTCGACGGACAGGCCGCCGAAGGCGGAGCCGAAGTGGATGACGGTGCCCAAAATACCGAGCACAGGGGCAACCCAGCAGATAAAGCGCACCAGACCGTAATTGGTGTGGGTTTTTTCTTCGTCTTGGGTGGCCAGGTAGCGGAGGTAATCGTGGAAGCCGTCGGCGGATTCTTTGGCTTGTAGATAATTGAGCGCTTTAACAATCCGTTGGCCGAAACGGGAATCGAGAAACCACTTGGGGCGGCTGTTTAGATCGGCGATGAGGATTTTTGATTTGCTGACGGGTTCCTTGCCGCTGCGGTCTGGCAGACTGGGCTGGCGCAACGCCAGCATTTCCAGTGGGAAGCCGCACAGCTTGAAAACGACATCGACGATGCCCCAGATGAAAAACGCGACAACCACGTACTCGACGACGTGCTCGGTGGTGTAGCGATGAATAATCGAGTCTTTCGGGACTTCGCGGTAGATGATGATGTAGAAGGCGACCGTCAACAGAGCGGCGACTGCCATGGGCAGATCGACCCATTCCGGCAATGCGCGTTTTTGTGATGTTTGCGTATTGGTCATACGTCACCTCAAGCTACGTGTCTGGTTGTCTAGTGTCTGGTGTCTAGGTCGCTAACGGTTAGTGGTGGGTACCTAGTCGGCTGGTGAATGATTCTGATAAATTGGTACTAGATACTAGGCACTTAGACACTAGGCACCTGACTATGTTTCGAGTAACTCGGGAAATTGATTTTTGCTATGGGCATAGGTTGCTGAACTACGACGGCAAATGTCGCCATTTACATGGACATAACGGCCGGGCGGTCATTGTGTTGGAAGCACCGAAGTTGGATACGCGTGGGATGGTGTTGGATTTCACAGATATCAAGCAGGTTGTGAGTCAATGGATTGATGAGACCCTGGATCATCGGATGATTTTGTGCCACGACGATCCAGCCGTGCCGGTGCTACAAAAACTTGGTGAACCGTTGTATTTGATCGACACGAATCCGACCGCGGAAAATATTGCCAAATTGATTTTCGAGTTCACAGCACAGCGCGGGTTTCCAGTGGTGGAAACTCATCTATGGGAAACGCCACGGTGCTATGCTACGTACTGCGCGACCAAGGTGTCTGGTGTCTAGTGCCTGGTGTCTGGTCGCTCATCGCCATTGCCAAGGTCCAGGCATGTGAGGCGAAC
>DASXPQ010000441.1:0-7155 GCA_036493575.1 Pirellulales bacterium | reverse complement strand
CTTCTTCGAATGCATTATCGGTGAACGGCGCGCTGCGAAATGGTTCGATTAGCGGCACCGGCAACTTTTTTTTGAATGGTGGAGGATCGTTGACGGGCATATCGACCGCCACGAGCGCGACGATTACACAGAACGGCACGACGACGGTGAGCAACTTCACCAACAATGGTCAATTCAATAATGCAGCGAGTCAAATTTTGACCTGGTCGAACGGCACGGTTACTGCCGCGGGCCGGCTGACGGTGAATGGGACGGTGAACGCCAGTGATTTCATTAGCGACGGCGTCATCACGATTAACAGCACGGGGACGATTAGCAATAGTGGGTCGAATTTTTACCTGGGGGGCGGCAGCCGAACTACGATCAATTCATCCGGTCATTTAACGATGGTGGGTGGTACGACGATTGAGCTGAATGGCGGCCTGTTGGTGAACAACGGAATTATTATCGGGACTACGGATGTGAATTATGGATCGTTGGCCAAGGGTATTGGTACCTATGGCGTGGTGAATGTGGGTCAGGGGGGCGTTTACGCGCCAGGGAATAGCCCGGGAATTGTGACGGCGTCGGCGGTGAATTTCGATAGCACTCCGGTCAGTAGCGGAGCAGCGACGTTGCAGATTGAACTGGCAGGAACGACGCCGGGGAGCGAGTACGATCAACTGCATGTGACGGGACAATTGTCGTTGGGCGGGTTGTTGCAAGTGGTGCTGTTGCCGGGATTCACACCCGCGCTTAACAACCGCTTCGATATCATGGATTGGGGAACGCTGAGCGGTAAGTTTGGCAGTATGAGCCTGCCGACGCTTTCGGCCGGGCTGTCGTGGAGCACGTTGCAGCTCTACAGCACCGGCGAGTTGCAAGTGGCCAGCACTACCTTGCTGCCGGGTGATTTCAATCGCGATCAACACGTTAATGCGGCGGACATTTTTGCTATGGAGCAGGCGCTAGGCGATTTGCAAGGTTACGAACAATCGCACGGTGGGCTGATGGATCCGCAAGTGTTGACACTGGGAGATTTGGACGGCGACAACAAATTCACCAATGCCGATTTGCAAAGACTGCTCGTCGACTTGAAAACCGGCGGCGGATCGGAGACTTCTGTGCCCGAACCGGCGGCGCTGCAGTTGGCGGCGGTAGGCGGGCTACTTTTGGCGGCCGCGCAATGGTGTCGCAAGCGATCGATGACAGCAGCCGCAAAGTTTACCTAGGCCGTGCGACTGGATCGGGGTAGGTGTAAGGCAGGATAAATTCGCTGGCAAGTTAACGCCGCGGGGATAGCTTGCGCCGATTAGATGGGATGTGTAGACCTCTCGTCCATCCTACGCGCTGCTCGTGAGGTTCCACCCGAGTAGCCTGCCCGAGACGCCACTGCTGATATTTCTGCGAACGCGTTTGCATATTGTTCGGCTGGTTCGATTACCCACACATTAATTCCCACGGCAAAGGATTGCCTGCTATGTGCCGAAATTGGGCGGTTGGGATTGCTTTCTGCGCTTGCATGGCCCTGGCCCGCGTGGCGTGGTCGGACGGCGTAATGATGGACGAGATTTCGCCAAGAGCGCTGTCGCGCGGCGGGACGAACCAGGGGTTTGCCGATAACGGGTGCGTGATTTTCGATAATCCCGGTGCGATGGTGAACATCAACGGGTGCGACATGATCGACATTGGGGCCGACGGTTTGCTGGTGAGCGGATGGTATTCCGACCCGCAAAACCGGCTTGATACCGGCACGACGTTTACCCCGTTGCCGCAAATTGCGATGATTCGAAAATCGGCAGACGGCGATTGGGCGTACGGGCTTGGCGTGTTTACACCGGCTGGATTTGCCGATCGATTCCACGCGATTGGGCCAGATGGCGCTCCGCACGTTTACAATTCGTTTGGTGCACTGCTTAAAATTTTGCCAGCGGTTTCGTATCGGTTGACCGATCGGTTGTCAGTCGGCGCCACGCTGGGGGTGGGCGTGTGTTATGCGCAATTAAATGGACCGTATTTCCTGCAGGGTCCCACATTGCCGGGTCCGTTGACCATATTGCACACGCACAATGAAGGAGCTGACCTGGTATGGTCCACCGGTTTGCAATATCAGTTGACGGACAACACCGTGTTTGGGGCGACGTATCAGAGCGCCAGCCCGTTTTCACTGCAAGGCAATACCAGCGTGGATGTGCTGGCTCCGCCGCTTGGTTCGGTGAGGTATGACTCGACGCTGCACATGGAGTGGCCGCAATCGGTGGCGCTAGGCATCCGCCACGACTTGTGCCCGCACCGACGGGTCGGTGTGGACGTGATTTGGTACGATTGGCAACGCGCGTTCGATTCGTTCACTTTGGATTTGCACAATCCGAACAATGGCGCATTTCCTCCTCAAATAACCGATCGACTGCCGCTGAATTGGCGAGACAGCGTCTCGCTGCACGTAGGTTACGAACAGGACTTATCCAGCGGAATGACTTTCCGCATGGGATACATATTCAACCCCAATCCGATTCCGGACAGTACGTTGACGCCGTATATCCAAGCGTTTATGGAACAGGGCGCGACGGTGGGTGTTGGATGTAAGTGCTACGGTTGGGATGTCGACTTGGGCTACGTGCATGAATGGGGACCGACCCAGCACGTGGGGACCAGCGCCTTGGTTGGCGGCGACTTTAGCAACAGCGATCAGCGCGCCGCGGTGGACGCGATTTTGCTGGGCTTTATCAAGACGTATTAGACCGTTGATTCTACGAGCCGGCCAAGACGCGGTAGCGTGAAAGCTAATTCTTTGTCGTGCGCATTGGCCAGCGGAGCTGTGCCCGCTGGCCAATGCGAGACGACTTGGACCAAATTGCTATGGTTAGGAATGGGGCGTGACCGTATCGCCGATTTGCGGCGAAGCGGCTTCGACATGCTGGGCCGTGGGCAGTTGTTCGGGGGCATCGACCCGAACGGTATCTGCGACCTTGTCGCGGCACAAAAAGTTCATGATTACGCCGATGGAGTCGCGGGTGACTTCGATTTGGCTGACATCGTAGCCGGCCGTGGCGAATACCCGGAGGCAATCTTCTTCCGTGCGCGGGAAGAAGTACCAGTCGAGCAACCATTGGTACTCGGCTTTGTCGTACAGCAGCGTATCTTTGAACGCAATGTACACCACTCCGCCGGGCTTGATCGATTCGCGCAAGCCTTGCATGAGGGGGATGAGGTATTCATCTGGAATGTAATCGCACAGCCCGATGCTGTAGACAATATCGCTTTGGCCGAAACGTCGAATATTTGACGCGGCCGAGACCATGCGTAAAGCATTGTGGCGAATGAAGCGGGTGGTAAAGCCGCTGCGAGACAAGACGCCTTCGGTTTGCGATTGAGCAAAGTCGAGAGCTTCCTGATCGGCATCGACGCAGGTAAGCGTGACTTCACGTTCGGTCGAGGGCTCAAAACCACCCAGGTATTCGCGGCAAGCGCCGGAGGCCACGTTCAAAATGGCGACCTGACCTTTGCGACGGGCCAGCTCGGTCATGAGGAAGCGGCGGGCAGCCCACATTCGCGCGCAAACGGCACGGCCGAGGGTGAGGCTGAGCAGGAAGCGGTCTACGTAACCACCGAAACCCGTTGATTTTGGAACGCCATCGTAAATTGCGGTAAGCAATTGGTAGTCGCCGGGGTAGCCTCGCGGCTTGGTGATGGAGCGGGTCATGACCCAGCTTTTGTTGACGACCGGCCACATGGCATCGCGATAGCGCTGTTGGAGATCTTTTAGGACCGATGGATCTTCATCGCGCACCGCATCTTCAACGCCCGCACAAACGTGCAACGAATCGTTGATGGTTTGGGTAAGCTCTTCCAGGAATTGATCTGAATCGGGCGGGGCTTCCGGATGGACGCGACGCTCCAAGGCTTCGAGTTTTTGGCGGAAAGAGGGGAGATAGTCGGACAAGAATTCGGCAACTTTAGGATTCATGTGTAGCACCATTTCAGGCAGAAAAATGAGTTGGAAGTGAGGAGAGACGTCTCGAGAACGGAATGACCCTGATAGGTCTTACAGGCGATTGGTTCGCTGACGACGGTGTGATGAGCATAAGCCGTGCGAATCATTCAATCGGTTATGCAAAATCCAGAAAGGTATAGCAAGCAAAGCAGATATGATTTTGAAAAAACTACAAAAATAGTTGTTGTCAAAGTTCCGCTTGTACGGCTGGGGTAAAGTTTGCGTGTTTCGATGCCGTCGGTGCGCGCGCGGTGACCGCGGATATCTCTCAAAGGCGGCGACAAGAAATACGCTTAGTGATGCAGCGCGGCAGCGGAAAGTCTGACTACAGAAACAGCCAGTTAGTGAATGCAGATTGTGGATTGCATTACGCGGCTTGTTTCAGCGAGTTTTCTGTTCCAGATGCTCGGAAATTAACGATCTTCCGGGCCAATCCGAGCTAGGTTTTAACGAGTTCGGAGGACCGCGCATTGTGAATGCGGTCCTGCAAATTATGAATCCACCAGTTGTTATGCGCGCTACTGGCGCGCGGTGTGGCGCACTGCGGCAGTGTTCGGGAGGCCTAAATGAGCGCGACGACTAATAACATTGAAACAACTGGCCAGATTGACCAACCCGCATGCGTTGGCGGCCGGTTTTCGCTATGCGAATGTCTCAGCGAGTCGAATCAGGTACGCACGTATTTGGGTCGCACCGTCGAGGGGGACGGCGAGGTCATCGTCAAAATGACTCCGTTGGATGCGATGCATCCGGGCGCGTTGATGAGACTGGAGCATGAAGCGGCGTTGCGTCAACGAGTGCGGAGTCCATGGCTAGCACCGATTGTTTATGCCGGCCGAGAAGACGGCAATTTGGTATTGGTTTACGAGGCAGTTTCGGGCGTTTCATTGCGAGAACGCCTACAAACAAACCGCTTAACAGTGGATGAGGCACTTAGCGTCGGGCAGATGCTGTTTTCTGCGCTGGCCGCTATGCATCAACAGCGTTTATTGCACCGTGCGGTGCGTCCGAGCAACGTGATGCTTGATGACGTACGGCCGCTGACGAAAGCTACTTTGGTCGATAGTGATCCGGCCTCGGTGCTGAGGTCTGACGAGGCGGCGCTGGATCAGTTGTCGCTGGAAGCAGCTTTGTATCTATCGCCGGAGCAAGCAGGTTCGCTCGATCAAGATGTGACAGAAGCGTCCGATTTGTATTCGGCGGGAGTAACACTGTTCCACTGCTTGGCTGGACAGCCGCCATTTGCCGGCAATTCGCTGGGGACCGTATTGTTTGAGCACATGACCACCAATGTGCCGACGCTGCGAAGTCTAGAGATTACTGTGCCGCGTGCGCTAGACGAAGTTGTGCAGCGGCTGCTGAAAAAAGACCCGCGCGATCGTTACCAATCGGCGCAGGGGGTGTTGGTGGATTTACAGAGTATTGCCGCCGCGCTGGGCAGGGGTGAGACGGAACCCTCGGTGGTAATCGGCGCGCATGATGACCGGCATACGCTGACTGAGCCTGCGTTTGTGGCACGAAGCGCGGAGTTGACGGCCTTGGACGAGGAAATGCAGCGGACGTGCCGGAGACGGTCGGGTTTGATTTTGTTAGAGGGAGAGTCGGGCGGTGGCAAGACACGACTGCTGACGGAGACGACACATCGAGCCGCTTCGAATGGTTTTTGGGTGCTGCGGGGGCAAGGAACCAACGATGTTGCTCGGCAGCCGTTTTCGTTACTGCAAGGCGTGGTCGAGGGTTTTTTGGTAGAGGCTGATTCTCAGCCGGGATTGGCTGCCGCGGTGCGTGATCGACTGGGCGATCAAGCACCCGTGGTAGCTGCGGCGCTGCCGGGATTAGCCAGCGTGTTCGGGTCGACGGCGGCCTTTGCATCGGCCCCGGAAGAGGCGGGCGAAGTTAGAACACTGCATGCCTTGACGAGTTTTCTGAATGCGTTGGCGACGTCCGAGCGGCCGGTGTTTTTAGTGCTTGACGATTGCCAATGGGCTGATGAGTTAACGTACCGATTAATTCGGCGTTGGCAGACTCAAGCGGAGTCGGCCGATCGGCCCATTCTGTTATTGGCGGCATTTCGATCGGAGGAGGTCGACGAGGAGCACCCGCTGCGGCGGACCAACCCGACGCTGCACTTGCGGTTGTCGCCATTTGCGGCGAACGAAATTAAGCAGTTGGTGGAATCGATGGCGGGTCCGGTACCTGCCGAAGTTGTGGACGCGGTGATTTGGCTGGCTGACGGGAGTCCGTTCATGGCTTCGGCGGTGATGCGCGGATTGGTGGAAACCGGCACGCTCCAACGGGAAGCGTTGGGATGGCGTGTTGACAGTTTGCGGATGGACGAAGTGCAATCTTCGCGGCAAGCGGCAACGTTCTTAGCGAGCCGCTTGAACTTATTGCCGCCCGACACGCTGCGCCTGATTTCCTGCGGGGCGGTATTAGGCAAAGAATTTGAATTGAATATTGCGGCGGAGCTAACGGAGCAAACCCCGGCGCAGGCGATTACGGCGCTGGACATTGCTCGTCAACGTCGATTGGTTTGGCTGCGACCGGACGGATCGCATTGCGTTTTGGTGCACGATAAAATTCGTAGCGCCTTGTTGGAATCTCAGGCTGAGCCGCAGCGACAAAGCCTGCACGGCCAGGCGGCAAAGTATCTGCAACGCCAAGCCTCCAACCGCGTGGCAGAAATTGCCTACCATTATGACGCGGCCGGGGATTCAAAATCGGCGCTGCCGTATGCGTTGCAAGCGGCTGAGCAAGCGCGGGCCCAATACGCGCTGGAAATTGCGGATCAACAGTATCGGATTGCGGAACGTGGCGCCGCTCGGGCGGATGCCGCGATCCGGTGCCGTGTGCTGGAAGAATTGGGCCAGGTGTTGTTGCTGCGGGGGCATTACAACGAGGCGGGCGAGAAGCTGCAAGCTGCAGCGACATTTGCACACGACTCGTGGGCTGAAGCGGAGGTCCGCGGCAAACTTGGCGAGTTGGCCTTTAAGCGCGGCGACATGGAACCGGCCATTCAGGGTTTCGAAGGAGCGATCGAATGCTTGGGGCGCTATGTTCCGCGTAGTTGGCCAGTGATGATTCTGTTGTTGATTAAGGAAACGATGGTTCAGGTATTGCATACCTGGTTTTCCGGGTTGTTTGTGCACCGCCGTGGATGTTTGCCGGACGAAGAAGAGCAA
>DASXPQ010000440.1:0-2821 GCA_036493575.1 Pirellulales bacterium | reverse complement strand
AATTCGCCGCCACCGTTCCAGAGGGAATCAGAAAACCTTGCGGGTTGGGAAACTGGCTGTTCTTTAGCTGCAGCAATCCAGTTCCACCAGCGTTCGCAATTACCGAATCAACGCTAGGTATATTGAACAGCGCGCTTAAATTTGCGGGGGACCGATCTGCCGGAAGCAAAGGAATTTGTGAACTGATAAACGTTCCCGGCGACAATCCGCTGCGCTGGCGCGTCCCCTGATAATTAAGGAAGAAATATCCGCCCTTCGCGGTTTTTCCAATAGGACCGCCAAAGCTACCGCCGAAAATATTTTGTTTCACCGACGGTCTCGATTGATCGGCACGGTTAAGGAAATATTCGTTGGCATTCAGCACGTCATTCCGAAAGAATTCATAAACGTCGCCATGAAAATTCTTAGTTCCTGATTTCAGGATGGCGTTGACGTTGCCACCACCATTACGACCCTGGCTGGCGTCATAAAGTGAAGTCTGTACCTTGAATTCCTGAATCACGTCGGGATTGGGCAATGGGACATTGGTGGCTTGGGCTACGTTATAGTCAGTCGCGCTGATGCCTTCAATCAGCAGGTTGTTATTGTCCTCGCGTTGGCCGTTTACGATGACCCGCACATTGCCGCGACCCAGTTGTGCCGAGGCATTCAATTCGCTCTGCGCACCCGAGGAGAGAGTTAACAACTGCTGGAAATTCTGAGTAGCTAGCGGCAAGTCGCGGATGGTCTTCGACTCCACGGCCTGTCCGGTTGTCGCGGTGGTCGTCTCGACGGTTTGTACTTGTGCTTGTACTTCGATCTTTTCCTGCACGGCGAGCGTGCGCAGTCTGGCTTCCATGCGGGTGGTTTCGGTAATCCGCACGTCGACATTAATGAATTTCGCTTCCTGGAACCCGGAACTTGTCACACTCACGGCGTAGTTGCCGACCGGGAGCAAGGTCGCGGTAAACGATCCGTTAGCATCGGTTGAGGTCGTACGAGTCAGGGCGCCGGTATCCTGGTTAACGATCCGCACTTCGGCGCCCGAAACGACTGCGCCGCTGGGATCCAGGACCGTTCCACTGATTGCGCCCGTGGCACCGCCCTGTGCCATCGCTTGCCCTGCCCAAAACAGTCCCACCAAGCTGATCCAAATCAGTCTGCTTATTGATGTCGGCATACACTGCCCCCTATTCTGGTTCCTTTCTTTTTTGACGCTGCCAAGGTGGTCAATCAGAGTATTAAAGACAGTCCACTGTCGCTGCGGTCCGGAGCGGGCGACAATAGCCGGCCCGGTAAAAACTATAATGCGTTGTGTATTCCGGTCCCATAAGAAGGGCGAGATTTCCTCAGAGATGAATTCCAGCTTGGAATCCAGAGAATATGCGCCAGATTACTAGAAAGTGACATGGTTAGCAATCATCGCGAACCGACATCATCGCGAACCGAGTCTGAAACGTTTGTTACAAGCCTTTGTAGACTCCTCCGTCGACGAGTACGGTCTGTCCGGTAACGTACGATGCACGGTCCGAGGCCAGCCACACAATCGTATCTGCGACTTCTTTCGGCTCCCCTAAACGTCGCAAAGACGCATCGGCCGCCCAACGGTCGAAGACTTCTTTTTCGGTTGTACCCAAGCCAGCGGAGCGGCTTTTGGCCAGTTCCTTCAGTCGATCGGTTGCGGTAAACCCTGGGCCCACATTGTTTACTAGAATTCCGTCCTTGCCGAATTCGTTGGCCAGGCTCTTAACCAATCCGACCACCGCCGCCCTGACTGCATTGGATAGCACCAGATCAGCCACTGGCTGTTTAGTCGTGATCGATGTGATCGTCACGATCCGGCCCCACCGCTTGCGTTGCATGTGAGGAATAACTTCTCGAGCAAAATAGACTGTGCTCATCAAATTGGCGTCTACGGCCTTTCGCCAGTCCTCACTGCTTGTAGCCAAAAAGCCTTTTGCGGGCGGCCCCCCGGCGTTGGTCACGCAAATGTCGGCGGCAGCGAATTTGGCCACGACTGCATTTACAAAACCGTGTACCGCTTCCGCATCGGTGACATCCAGCGCTTGGTGAAACACTTCAACACTGTATTGTCTACGAATCTTTTCCGCCGCGGCCGCAAGAGTCGGTTCGTTCCGGGCGCACATTGCCACATTGCAACCTTCGGCTGCAAACGCCTCAGCCGTCGCCCTGCCAATACCCTGGCTGGACGCCGCCACCATTGCAACTTTACCCTTCAATCCCGTATCCATAGGAATCGAATTATAGATGGATCAAATCGGACGCGTGGATAATCGCCCAAAGTTTTTGTTGCTTCGCATCCTCAATGTTTTCCGAGCGGCCTTTAGGATCGAAATCTTCGGACATAAATGTCCGCAACCCGGGCCAGACTGCTTCACCTAATCCTTGCCCACTTTGCTCTTGACCATTAAGCTTGAATCGCCGAGTTCATAGAACGCTTTTCGTTCACCTAATCGAGGACGCGATGGCTAACCCCGCGAAGTACGTTTGGCTGGATGATGGACTGAAAGAGGCTGCGCAGACCGGCGCCCCGCTGGTCAACGCCGGCCTGCATTACGGATTCAGCGTATTTGAAGGCATCCGCTGTTATGACACGGTAGACGGGGCTGCCGTTTTCCGTCTGGAAGAACACGTCGACCGTCTGCTTGATTCCGCATTGATCGTCGGATTCCGCGATTTGCCATGGACCCACGATTCCCTCATCGACGCCATTCACAAGACCATTGGAGCCAATAAGTTTTCATCGTGCTACATCCGTCCCCTTATCTTTCTCGACGGCGCCATGGACCTGGTCGTCGACAGCGGAAAGCCGAGGTTACTC
>DASXPQ010000439.1:0-3334 GCA_036493575.1 Pirellulales bacterium | reverse complement strand
GCCGGTGCTGATGGCGAGGCAGTTCAATTACTGTCGCCAGGCACAGGACCAGAGGAGATGCCGGATTTAGACGCGGAATCTGACCCCGTTAATTAATAAAATTCATGCTCGAGCGCACGACCCAGGCCGGCGTTTCCAAATGGGCGCAGCCCTTTTCGGTGCTACTTAACCTTCGGCCGGGCGACGGTTGGCCGCTGTTAATTCTTTTGGCGCTTTCGGGTTTGAAAGGCGCGGCGCGAGTGTTGCTGGAGACGCCCGCTAATGCGCTGTTCCTGAGCCGATTTTCGATCGAAAAACTGCCGCTGGTGTACATCGCCACGGCGGTAGTTTGTACGGCCTTTGGTCTGGTATTCGCCAGACTGGAAACGCGGATTTCCGTGCGAACGCTGCTGGCCGGTACGCTTGGATTTTTGTCGGTAGTGACTTTGGGCTTCTATTTTGGACTTGCTGATCAATCGCAGCCAGTTGTGTTTGGCGTGATGGTTTGGAAGGACGTCCACTGGACATTAATGAATTTGGCGTTTTGGGCATTGGCAGGGCTGCTGTTGGACGTGCGACAAGGGAAGCGGCTATTCGGCATGATTGCAGTGGGTGAAATTGTGGCGGGAATGTTGGGTGGTTTTTCTGTGCCGCTGTTCATACAGTGGGGCGGCACTTTATTGGTCTTGTTGGCGTCGGCTGCCATGACCATTGCAAGCATGTCTCTGCTCCTACATGCGCTGAACCGCGCCGGACCGCAACATGCGGAGGCGCCGCAGGAAAAGGTGGAAGATCGCAAGCCTTGGTTAACGCTGTTCAAAGATCGTTATCTGGCGCTGTTTTTCGGTGTTTCGGCGCTATCGCTGTTTGGCGAATTCTTTATCGATTACTTGTTCTACCATCGAGTCGAAGTTGCGTATGTGGATGAGGCAAAACTAGCCTCGTTTTTCGGGCTGTTTTATGGCGTGTTGGGGATTGGTCAACTGCTGAGCAGCGTATGGATTTCAGGACGCTACTTGACCCGGTACGGACTGAGTTTTGGCTTAATGGCGCTGCCGCTGGCTGCACTGGCGACGACCGGAGTTGCGTCGGTTGCGGAATTCTTCCAGGCGGCGCTCGTGGTTTTATTTTGGGCAATTGTATCGGCGAAATTTTTGGATCAAGTAATTCGCGATACGATCGAGATTCCTTCTAACCGAATTTTGTATCAGCCGTTGCCTCCCAATCAACGTCTGCGTGTGCAAGCTCTTCGCGAGACGATCGTGGACCCGGTGTCGCTTGGTTTAGTTGGCGTGTTGTTGTGGGTCGCGCAATCGCTGTTTGCGATTCAACCTGTCCAAGTGCTGTATTTGACGGTTGTGGTGGCAATTGCCTGGGCCACATTGAGCCTGATGCTGCGTCGCGAATACACCGTGCGATTGACGCGTGCGCTGACTGCGCGACGATTAGGAGGCGGCGGCCTGTCGTTGGACGACCAATCGAGCATCAGAATTTTGGATCAAGGTTTGGAGAGTGCGAGCGCCGGGCAAGTGATGTACAGCCTTGATATGATCGAGGAAAGCCGGCACCCTTCGCTGGAAGTGAAGCTAATTCAACTTCTGCAGCACCCTGATCCGCTGGTGCGAGGGCATGCCATTTCGAAAATCGAACGGCTTGCGCCCGCTAATGCCGCGACGGCGATTGCGCAGCGCTTGGCGATGGAGGAAGTCTCCGAAGTGAAGGCCGCATTATTGCGTGCCTTGTGTGCCGTGGGTGAAGTCGACGCGTTGGAACAAGTTCTGCCGTTTTTGAATGATCCGAAACCGGTCATCCGCTGTGGTGCCATGGTGGGATTACTGCGTTACTGCGGGATCGACGGGGTTTTGGCGGGCGGTTCCCATTTGAGCAGCTTGATTGCATCGACGGAGCCGGCGAATCGCCAACTAGCGGCGGAAGTTTTGGGCGAAATCGGGATTGGCAGTTTTTATCGTCCTTTACTGGCTCTTGTGCGGGACAAAAACACTGCCGTCCGCCGCGCCGCAATTGAGGCGGCCCGGAAGCTGCGTGTTACAGCCGCCATTCCGGCAATGCTGGAAGCCCTGGAGATTGGGACTCTTCGCACAACTGCCTCCGCAGCGCTGGTCGAGCTTGGCGATGTGGCGATTCCGCAACTGCAGCAAGCGTTTGACGACGCGGGCCGCTTTCGCGAACGGCAAGCGACAATCGCGCACGTTATTGGACGCATCGGCAGTGAACAGGCCGCGTCTGCACTAGAAAAGCAAATGAATGATCCTGACGGCAGCGTCCGTTTGAAAGTGCTTGCCGCGCTGGTCTATTGCCGCGAGAAAACCGGGGCACCGGAGGTTTCTGCCGCTCGCGCGATGATTGCACGAGAAGCGGAGGAAGCCGCTTGGGCGCTGGCCGTATGGGGAGACATCGAAGGCGATCCCTCGCATGCGGAACTAACCCGAGCGTTAGTGGGCGAGCTCGATGCCTGCAAGGAGCGCGTACTCCTGTTGCTGTCGCTAATCTATTCCCCCGTCGTCATTCGCAAAACCAAGCTCGACCTGGAAAGGGGTACTGCGGAAAAGAAAGCGCAAGCGATGGAAGTTCTTGACAATTTGCTGTCGCAGGACCTGAAGCGATATGTATTTCCACTCGTTGATTTAGTGTCGCTGCTTGATCGTAAAAAACAGCTGCACGTACTGTTTCCCCAGCCGCATTTAGATCCGTCAGCGCGTCTGTCCGAAACCCTGCGGCAGTCGGCCCAGCGGATTGACGCTTGGACCAAGGCCTGCGCATTGTATGTTGTGGGCAATACACGAGCGGCGGAAGGTTCGGCGCTGGCGAGCGATCGGTTGGCGGACCGTGAAGTGGTGGTTCGAGAAACAGCGCAATGGACTTTGTCGCAAGTGACCGGCGATAACAGTAATACTCTAAAAGGCAATTGATCTCTGACCACTGCGATGCTGCTCACCATTGAAAAAGTTCTGATTCTGAAATCGGTCGGCGTGTTTTCAGATATTTCCGAGCGCGGACTGGTGGATGCCGCCACAGTGCTGGAAGAACTCCGCGCCGAGCCGGGGGAATCGATTTTCATGAAGGGGGACACGGGGAACTGCCTCTACATTGTGGTCGAGGGAGCCGTGCAGGTTCATGATGGCGAGAAAGCGATTGCAACGCTAGGGCCCGGTGAAGTGTTCGGTGAATTGGCGGCGCTCGATCCGGAACCGCGGATGGCAAGCGTGACGGTGACCGAACCGGCCCTGCTATTAAGAATGGGCAATGCCGAACTTCACGAACTGATTGCGGAGCATCCGGAAGTGGCGCTAGGAATCATTCGGGTACTCTGCCGAAGATTGCGCAAGCATACGCA
>DASXPQ010000438.1:0-3870 GCA_036493575.1 Pirellulales bacterium | reverse complement strand
ACAATTGTGCGCGTTTCAGCGCGTGGCCATTGGACCGGGAGAGACCAAAACGGTTCGCCTTTCTGTGCCGCCTTCTCGGCTGGCCTATTGGGATGTGGAACAAAAGGCATGGATCGTGGAAAAAGATCGAATTCAACTGCTTGTCGGCGCGTCTTCGACCGACATCAAGCTTACGGCTGAGGCGGCGGTGGTCGAGTAAGATTAGCAACGTGCCGCGGTCCCCCATTCCGCGCCTGGCCACAGCAGCGACTAGTGGAGTTTAGGATTGGCCGGATCAAGCGTAGACGGTGGAGCGGGTTCTTCCGGCGGGCGTTCGGCTTCTGTGGAGGCAGTGGCGTAGGTTGCTGGAGATTTTCGGCGGGGTCGAACGGAAGATTGCGGAGTGAAGAGCGGCGGGGGCGAATTTTGGGATTTTTTCGGGTGGTGGTGGATTCGTGGACAGCGGTGACCGTGGCTAGTTGGATGCGCCTAAGAATGCGGTCACGCATTTGCCGGTCGGGGATGGAGCGATTGACTTCGTCGAAGAAGCGATCGAGGATTTTGCCGAGATCGTTTGGATCGATCATGGAACGGTGCGTGGGGGCGAAATTCTGCGGCAACTTTCGCTCCAGCAGCCAGGTGGCGGCTCGCCAGTTCTCATGGGCGGCCCTTTGAACCGTTTGCAACGGGCTGAGAGTGGCCGCGAGCTCGGCCTTCCGAAAGCGGTCCCAAAATTCTTTGTTGCGTCGAGTTTCGCGATGGATGGTGCGGGCGGAGCACCCGACGTAGTTGGCAGCGGTTTCGATGCCGCAACCGTGGGAGATGAGGGCGAGGACTTCACGTTGTTTGACTTCGTCGAGAGCGCGGGGGCGGCCGGGTTTTAGCATGGCGAGAGAGCAAATTGTTAATGGTTAGTTTTATACATTTGTACACATGACTTATAGCAGTGAGGGTGGCTCGATTTCAAGAAAGAAAATGGGATTTTTTAGTCGGGCGGGCAAGTACGTCCCGGACGGTTCGGCCGCGGCGCTCTTGCCCACGGTGCGTATAATGCGGGCGATTGAGATTTGAGTATTTACACGAGTGTTCGCTCATGACAAAAACTCCCAGCGATGTTGCGTTTACGCCAGCGGTGAAAGCCATTCAGGAAGAGAAAGGCTCGCGCCGAGTTTATGCGGAGATGGAAGAAGATTCCGGATGGCAAACCACGGTGACTCCGGACTTGGCGAAGTATATCAGCGGGTTGGATATGTTTTATTTGGGCACAGCCAATGCCTCGGGGCAGCCTTACATTCAATATCGGGGCGGCGCGCCGGGGTTTTTGAAGGTGCTCGACGAGCAGACGCTGGGGTTTGCCGATTTCGGCGGTAATCGGCAGTACATTACCCTTGGTAATTTATCAGAGAACCCAAAGGCGTTTATTTTTTTGATGGACTATGCCAACAGCCGCCGCGTGAAGCTGTGGGGGACTGCGAAGGTGGTGGAGAACGATGAGAAACTGCTGGAGCGGCTGCACGATCAGGATTATCGCAAGGGAAAAGTGGAACGCGCGATTGTATTCACGCTGGGGGCCTGGGACATGAACTGTCCGCAACATATCCATAAGCGGTATCCGGCGCGGGAAATTGCTCCGGTGATCGAAAAACTGCAAGCGCGCATTCTCGAACTGGAAACCGAATTGGCGAATCTTCGGCCGTCCACGCCGAATTCATGAAGTGAGTAGCAGCGGCCAACTGGGCAGAAGCCCTGATCTTGGCCGATAGGGCCGAGCGGAAAGCGCGATCGATCGGAATGACTATGCAGCCCGACGGAAGGGCCAGACCTGTGAAAGTAGGCTGGGCCGGCGCATGGGAATTGTTTGCATGGGAACTGTTGGCCGAGTTATTGGCTTTTCTGCCTCGAGGCCGGCGTAACGACGGAGCACATTGAGCACCGACGTCGACGGATATGTGCCCCATTTGTCGAGGTCATTTCGGCGCCACATTTCGTTGTAGAGGTGAACGGCGTACGATCGCGGAGAGGGGACGAATATTTTTTCACCGCGCACAAAATCGGGCACTTCGTGCCAAACAATCGGCGAGAAGTTTTCGGCGGGAAGGACGTAGGGCAGCAGACCTAACTCGCGAACGTTGTGTTCCAAGATGAGGACCAATTCGTTCCAAGTAATCTTCTTGGGGCTGACGTGCCGGGCCGATTCGTAGCATTGCCGCGCTAAAGTGCAACCGCCCGGCATTTTGATGATGCCGGAGGCTACGGGTTTATCTTCCGCGCCAAAGACGTAGGGGGCCGAGAAGTCGAATGGTTTGAGACAGAAGACGTCAGTATCGACCCACCATCCGCCACGTTCCAGAAGAAGTTTGTAGCGAAACAGATCAGAGAAGGCTGCCAAGCTGCCTTTTCCTTGCCCGCGCTGATTCCGGAAAATCTTTGACGCCGGGAGAATTTTAGCGGCATCCTGCAATGTCACACCGGGCGGAACATTGTCGATTGGCTCGTACGTATATAGATGGAACGGATGCCCCTGTGCCGTGAACGATTGGAGGCACAGATGTTCGAGCGGCGACAACTGGCCGATCCAGAGACTATTGATGACCGGCAGTGATGCGCTGTCGGGTTGCGCATCCTCGGCGTAGCGAACGGTGAGCGTGGGTCGGCTGGTTTGCATGAAGTCGTCCGTAACTACTGCTGAGATCACACCCCGATCCGTGGGGTGACATTTTGATCGTCAAGCTTGGTAGGACCGGGTCAATAAACCCACGAAATGACCACGTATTCGCATCGGGCAGACCCAGCCGAGAAATACCGGCGGTTTGGATTTTCCGGCAGATACGTCCTGGCGAACTGTTCCACTTATCCGGCCGTGAACGGTTAAACGTTCAGCAAGACGGTAACGTTATTGCTCGACCAGTTTGCGGTCGCTAGGTCCAGATCGCCGTCACCGTCAAAGTCCGCCAGGGCAATACCGAACGGGGCGTTACCGGTCGTATAAATAATGGGACTGGTGAACTTCCCAGTGACCTTTCCTAACAAGACACTGATGGTCATTCCCGCTGGATCTGTCCCCGCGGGATAGTTTCCAGCAACGTTCGACGTGATGATGTCGAGCCGGCCGTCGCCGTTAATGTCGGCCAACTCAATTCCCTTAGGTGTCTGACCGGTGGTGTAGTTAACCGCCTTGGCAAACGTGCCATGGTTGTTGCCGAGCAGCACGCTGACGTTGTTGGAAGCATCGTTGACGGTTGCCAAATCGAGGATTCCATCGCCGTTCAAGTCGCCGGCGCGGATGGAATGGGGCCCCTTTCCAACGCCAAGGTAGGCGGCCGATTTAAACGTGCCATCGCCCTTGTTCAACAGGATGGCAACGTTGTTGCTGGCGTGATCGGCAACGGCTAGATCGGGAATTCCATCGGCATTAAAATCGGCCGCCACCACCGAATGCGGGCCGCTGCCGACCGCGTAGTTTTTGACCGCGGCAAAAGTCCCATCCCCCTGGTTGAACAGCACACGGACGACTTTGGCGCCCCAGCCGACCGCGGCAATATCTTGGTCGCCATCGCCATCAAAATCGGCTAGCACCAGGTCGTGAGTGCTGGTAGGTGCGGAATAGGTTTGGGCGCTGGCAAACGTGCCGTTGCCGAGATTCAAAAACACGCTGATGGTGGACGAATCTTGATTTGCTGTGACCATATCGAGCTTGCCGTCGCCATTGACGTCGGCGGCTTTGACCGATTTTGGCATTTTACCCGTCGCATAGTTTCCGGCGGCAGTGAACGTACCATCGCCGTTTCCGAACAGTACGCTGACGGTGTTGGAGCCGGAGTTGGCGACCAGCAGATCGGGCTTACCGTCGCCATTGACGTCGGCGGTGGTAATACCGTGGGGATTCGTGCC
>DASXPQ010000437.1:0-5789 GCA_036493575.1 Pirellulales bacterium | reverse complement strand
GCCAAATGTACGGGCAATCTACGGCGATCAACTCAGCTATGCAGACCTGCCATTGGATGCCCTTACCGGGGCGGACGCTTTGGCGATCCTCACGGAGTGGGGCGAATTTCGTACTCCAGATTTCGACGAAATGCGCCGCTGCATGAAGCAGCCGGTCATCTTCGACGGCCGCAATCTCTATAGTCCGCGGCAAATGAAGTCACAGGGCTTCACCTACCACTGCATTGGGAAAATGCCGGTCGAGATCAAGTAACTCGATTTTCGCGGTGGCCATTCCGCCTTCGTCCGGTTGATGTTTTCCGCATATCGGCGACATAAATTCGTCTTATCGTTAATCTTTACCCATTTCCTTTAGATTGCCTGTATATGCTATATTTCTCTGTGGAAATGCGGCCTTAGTTACGTGAATGGTCCGACAACCAATTCGGGCTATGTAGCCGAGGTGCCGATGGGTATCCTTCCGCCGCCCTTTCCCAAATTCACGCCACAGAACCGGCCGCCGTTATCCCATATTTGCGATTCCCTCTGGGAAGCAACTGCAAGTTCGACAGCTGGAAGGTCTACGGATCATGCGCAATCGCGTTGTCATTACCGGAGTCGGCTGCGTTACCCCCTTGGGGTCCGACGTGCGCGAAGTTTGGAATCGGCTGACTGCGGGCCGTTCCGGCGTGGGGCGATTGACGTTGTTCGATGCCAGCCGCTTTCCGGTGCAAATTGCCGCTGAGGTAAAAGACTGGAGCATCGCGGAGGTGGGCCAGGACCCGCTACGCTGGCTACACCACCCGCGGCAAACGTTGTTCGCAATTGGTTCGGGAATCAAGGCCGTCCGTAGCGCCGGCTTGGAAGCCAATGGCAATGGCGGACATCCGGCTCAATTCGATCCTCTGCGCTTCGGCGTGTACCTTGGCTGCGGTGAAACGTATCAGGATTGGAATCAATTTACGAAGATCATGGCCCAGTCGATGGACGGTGAAGAATTCAGGCCCGAGAGATTTACCGAGCAGGCATTGCACTTATGGCGCGCCAATGACGAATTGGAGTTGGAGTTGAACATGCCGGCCGCGCACCTGGCGGCGATGTTCAACGCACAAGGGCCCAACGCCAATTGTATTGCGGCCTGTGCATCCAGCAGTCAGGCGATTGGCGAGTCGGCTGAAATGATCCGCAGCGGCGAGGTGGATGTTATGCTGGCGGGCGGCGCGCACAGCATGATCCATCCGTTTGGCATCAGCGGATTCCATCGGCTGAGCGCACTGTCGCAACGAAACGATGATCCGGCGCATGCGGTGCGGCCGTTTGATCGTGAACGCGACGGATTTGTCGTGGGCGAAGGCGCGGCCATGGTCGTATTGGAGTCGCTGGAACACGCTCAGCGGCGCGGAGCAGAAATTTGGGCCGAGCTTACCGGATATGGTTCCGCGCAAGACGCATTTCGCATCACCGATGCGCATCCCGAGGGTCGGGGTGCGGCAAGTTGCATGGGGTTGGCGCTGAAAGATGCTGATTTACAGCCCGAGCAAATCAGCTATGTGAATGCACACGGCACCGGCACCGTGCTGAACGACAAAGTGGAAACGCTGGCAATCAAGCGTGTGTTCGGGGATGCCGCTTACCGGGTGCCCATTTCCAGCACCAAAAGCATGCTGGGGCACTTCACTACCGCGGGCGGAGCGATTGAGCTAGTAATCAGCACCATGGCTATTCGCAACGGAGTGCTGCCGCCGACCATCAATTACGAAACTTCCGATCCGGATTGCGATTTAGATTATGTACCGAATACTGCCCGCGAAATCGCTTGCCGCCACGTGCTCAGCAACAGCTTCGGCTTTGGCGGACAGAACGTGGCGCTTGTAGTTTCGCAGTTCGACCAACGCCGCCGCAACATGGTAGCCAAGCGCGCTGCGTAATACTGCTGTTTTGGTCGATGACGAGATAACGGCACTCCCCTTGTGCGACTAATCTTTGCTGAGCGATCGGACCAGACTCTCGAATTGCTCGCCGCGGTCGGCGAAATCGCGAAACCGATCGGTGCTGGGGCATCCGGGCGACAACAGAATCGCTTCACCCGGCATTGATTTTTGCCAACACCAAAGCAGTGCGTCAGGCATAGTTTCACAGCGGAAGCTTGGGAACAAATTGTCGCCGTCTTTGTCAGCTTTCTTTGTGGCACGGGTGATGGCCTCATCAAGTCTATCGGCCGCCGCGCCAAACGTGGCAACACCCTTTGCGCGCTGCACGACGAAGTCAATAAATTTTGACCAATCGATGTCTTTATCGGCACCTCCCAATAGCAGCCATGTTGGTTCATCCATCGCGAATATTGCTGCAATTGTGGCGGTAGGCGTGGTCGATTTGGAATCATTGTAGATGTGTCGGCCCTTGATCTCGGCCACAAGCCGCAAGCGATGCAGCAATCCGGTGAAGTTTCCCAGTGCATTGGCAATTGTTTTTTCGTCGATTCCCAACTGTTTGGCCATTGTTGCTGCGCAGGCGGCGTTTTGCCGGTTGTGATTTCCAGGAAGACGCAATGGCGGAACTGTTTCCAACTTTTGTGGCGTAGGTAGTGCGCTCCGAGTTAGTGAGTCCCAATGACCGACCTCTGCGTCGTAGCTGTTGAGTACGGCAAAGCCATTTGGCGGCAAATGAGAAACGAGCCTCTGCTTCGCCGCCACGTATTCTTCCCATTTGCCATGCCAATCGAGATGGTTGGGCGAGCAGTTGGTAACAATCGCTGCTTGCGGCCAGCGGGCGGTTTCGCTCAGCCAATGCAATTGGAAGCTGCTCAGTTCAAGTACGACAAAATCATCAGATCGAATTTGCGGCAAATCGGCGAGCAAACTTTGGCCGATGTTGCCGCCCAGCCACGTGCGGCGTCCAGCTGCCTGTAAAACGGCCGCGAGCATGGCTGCAGTAGTCGATTTTCCGACGGTGCCTGTCACGCCAATGACGGTTGCCCGGCACGCGTTGAGAAATAGTTCAGTTTCGGAGGTGAGCATTGCACCGGATTGCTGCGCCAGTTTGACGAGCCAATGGTTCGGTTTCACCGCCGGATTCACCACCACGATTTCAGCCGAAGAAAAATCCACATCTCGATGCTCGCCGAGGGCAAACTTTGCAATTGGCACGTGGCGCAGTGCTGCAACTGATTCTACCAGCGCGGTTTCGTCGGCTGTATCGGTAACTGTGACCATTGCGCGTCCCAGTGCGCAATATCGCGCGGCGGCCACACCGCCGCCGTGGCGTCCCAATCCCATAATCGTTACTTTGCGGCCGCGAAAATCCATTGCGATCAGTCACCAACTTCCGTTGCTGGTCCTGCCGACGCGAGTGGGTTATGATAACAGGTTGGCGCATTATGTCTGGAGGCATCCGGGGACTACAACGGTGACCAAGGGCTTTATCTCGCTGCGCGGCGTGGAAGTTCACAACCTGAAAGGGGTTGATTTGGACATTCCGCACCGCAAGCTGGTTGTATTTTGCGGACTCAGCGGCAGCGGCAAAACCAGCCTGGCCTTGGACACGCTTTATGCCGAGGGGCAGCGGCGGTACATCGAGACATTTTCGGCATACACGCGGCAGTTTTTGCAGCGGCTAGAGCGTCCGGCGGCGGAGCAAATCACCGGTCTTCCGCCGGCGGTGGCGGTGACTCACAAATCGTCCAATCGTTCCAACCGCAGCACGGTGGGAACGGTTACCGAAACAAACGATTATTTGCGGTTGCTGCTAGCCAAAATTGGCCGGGTCATTTGCCAAACCTGTGGTCATGAAGTCCGCTGCGAATCGCCGCAATCGGCTGCCGAAGCTCTGGCGCAGTTGCCTGGCGGAACACGCTTTTTGATCGCTTTTGAGCAGCAAACGCCGGACGTTGCGAATTTGAAGGCACTCGGATTTGTGCGCGTAATCGCCGGCAACCAGCAGTTCAATCTTGCTGAATCGCCGGCGCCACCGGAAATAGCCTGGAAAGAGCAACCGATGCACGTCGTCGCCGACCGTCTCACCGCCGGGACACCAGTTCAACGAGTTCGCGAATCACTCGAAGCGGCGTTCGGGCACGGCAATGGAAAGGCCACAGTGTTTGTTGACGTCGCCGAGTCGGTGCAGATCGATCAAAAATCTCGGGGCCAGCCGTATCGAATTGACGGCCATACTTGGCAGCGAATCACGTTTAGCAATCAGATGATTTGCGACCAGTGCGGCCACGTATACCCATTGCCCGAACCTCGGCTCTACAGCTTCAACAGCCCATTAGGGGCGTGTCCAGAATGCGAAGGATTTGGCAATGTGATCGACATCGACATGGATCGGGTCGTACCCGATCCGCGCAAATCGTTGCGCGAAGGAGCCATCGCGCCGTGGAACACGCCAGCCTATGCGCACGAACTGGAAGAACTGCTTGCCTTGGCGGGCGATTATCAAATTCCGCTCGATGTGCCATTCAAGAGTCTTAACGAGCAGCAATTACAACTAATTCGGGAAGGCGTGCCGGAGCGGAACTTTGGCGGGTTGGACGGATTTTTTCGCTGGCTTGAAAAGCGCAAATACAAAATGCATTTGCGCGTGTTTCTGAGTCGGTGGCGAAGCTATCGAGTTTGCCCGGCCTGCAAGGGAACTCGCTTGCGTCCGAAGGCGCTGGCCACGCAAGTCGCCGGGCGCAATATGGCGGATTTGTGTGCTCTTAAAATTCGCGATGCACTGACATTCTTTCGCGATCTGAAATTGCCCGAATGGCAACAGGCGATTGGCCGCAGCATGCTGGAGCAGGTGCAGGCCCGGCTCGGTTTTTTAGAAGCCGTAGGACTGGGATATCTTACGCTGGATCGATCGCTGCGCACATTAAGCGGGGGCGAAGTACAGCGGGTGTCATTAACCACGGCGCTGGGTTCTAGTCTGGTGAACATGCTGTACGTGCTGGATGAGCCGTCGGTCGGCCTGCATCCGGCTGACGTCGACTGCTTGGTTAAAGCCGTCCTGTCTTTACGCGATCGCGGCAACAGCGTGTGCGTCGTGGAGCACGAAGAATCGTTGATTCGTGCCGCCGATCAAGTGATTGAAATCGGACCCGGAGCCGGCGAGCGCGGCGGGCAAGTTGTCTATCAAGGCCCGCCCCAGGAAATAGAAAATTGTGCAAAAAGCGTGACGGGGGATTTTTTAGCGGGGCGCCGGGGACGCAGCGCTCCCGGCGAGCGGCGTCCGACCGATCACGGTTGGATTCGCCTGGCAGGCGCCCGAGGGAACAATTTAAAGAACATCACGGTCGAATTTCCGTTGGGCGTGCTGTGTTTGGTGACCGGCGTCAGCGGCTCCGGCAAAAGCACGCTGGTAGAAGATACGCTATACCCTGCCCTGCGGCGGCGGATGCGATTGGAAGCACCGCGCCCCGCCGAGCATAACGATGTGTATGGTGATGGGCAGGTGAACGAGGTGATTCTGGTTGATCAGAGTCCCATCGGCCGATCGCCACGTTCGAATCCGGTCACCTACATCAAAGCGTTCGACGAAATTCGCAACGTGTTCGCGGAGACGGTCGAAGCACGGATGCAGAACTACACGGCCAGTCAGTTCAGCTTCAATGTGGATGGCGGACGATGTCCGGCATGCCACGGGGACGGTTATATTGAAATCGACATGCAGTTTTTGGCCGATGTGTTCATGAAATGCAGCCAGTGCAACGGGACGCGCTATCGGCCGGAGATTTTGAAGATCAAATATCGTGGGCGTCATATCGCCGACGTGTTGGAACTTACCGTGCGCGAGGCGTTTACCTTCTTCCGTGGTTGTCCCAAGGTGCA
>DASXPQ010000436.1:0-6372 GCA_036493575.1 Pirellulales bacterium | reverse complement strand
AATAGACTGGTCAGGGCAATGGAGCGAATCGCGCTTCTGGTTCCCGATCTAATTGCGCTGGCCGCCTTGGACGACTTTGGCGATTGATCCATGCAACGCTCCAGCCTATGGGATCAAAGCGATGTTCGTGTACTCGAAAGCGGGAACAATTCACCGGCTTGAAATTTCGATGCCATTATTTCGACACCGGAATTACTTCGTGTGTGGGCTTAGCATACCACTCGCGCAAGATGGCCTCGCCCTTCTTGCCGTCGACGGAAAAGGTGCGCGTGCCGTCAGGATGGTTCAAGTCGGGAATTTGGGCGGGCCATTCCCACCAAGTAAAGCCCATGAACCAAGGCTCATTCCAAAAGGCCTGGCACATGGCCTCATAAAAATTGGCCTGTTCCTGCTCGTCGATCGGGCTGTCGATGTGCTCGTCGTTGTGCGACCAGGGGTAACGGGCAAAGCCGCGCGCGTTAAGCACGCCGGTTTCGATGAACAAGATCGGCTTGTGCCACTTGGCGCTGATTTTGGCCAGTCGGGATTTGATGCGCTGAAGGCCGGCGACGATTTCGTCGACGGGAGTTGTTTCTTTAACGGCCTCGTCCATCGAGCGATTGTTGGCCGGACGAATGGCGTAATAGGCGCTGACGCTGATGAAATCGACGTCGTCCCACCAATGAACGTTGTCTTCGTTGTCGTGATTGACATTATAGGTCAGCAGGCCGGTGTAAACTTTGCGGACTTCGGCAATTAGTTTGCGCCAATGATCTTCGAATTCTTCGCTGGAATTCATTTCGCAACCGAGGCAGAAAATCGGCACGTGTTTTTCTTCGGCTAGCTTGGCGTAGTGAAGCATGAATGCGGAATAGTTCTCCCACCAGCGGTCCCATTTATCCAAATCTTTGATTTGCTTGGGCGGAGAAGCTTTCGTCGATGCGGAGCTCTTTGCCACGTCGGGCGGCGGAGATTGATTGTCATCGGGTGCGGGCTTCGTGAATTTGATTTGAGCCCGCCACACGTTGTCGTCGGGATTGACGACAGGCTTGAGGATTACTTTCATGCCGAATTGACGGGCCATATCAATGGCGTGACGAATTTCATCGTCGGATACCATGCTAGGATTAGACTCACCCCAGCTAATTTCCGGAGTGTCGAACGTTTTCATCGAGACACCAAAGGCAATGCAAACCCACTGCGCGCCTGTGTCGGACAACCGTTTCATTGAGGTGGCGGAGCGGGGAGTTTCATACTGACCCCGGTAACCAACCCAGCCCCAGGTGTAACCCTTGATGAAGCCAGGCAGCGCGGATTTGAGGGGTTCGTCAGCGGCGAGCGCGCCGACAGCAAGAAGAGCTAATAAAACAAGACCGGTGCAAAATCGAGTCATGGATTTAACCTTAATATCTTCTGAACCGCTGGAAGCACACGCTTAGTTTTGCCCGCCAAGTTTTTTTAATCGATCCGTGACATTTAGCAGGGCCCGACCGTCGTGGTAGGCAGCTTTCCACATGCGCCCTTTGTCCTGCGTGATCGGTTTGCCGTCAGGCTGAACGGATTCTATCACGCCAGGATACTCGTGATCGAATTGGTAAGCTTGAATGAAATGCCATTCCTGTTGAAAGGCTTTGAAGTATTTGTCCGTTTCCTGGCCATACTTTTCGTGCATCAGAAGCAGCGCGTTGAGTGCTTCGACTTGCTCCCACCATTCTTTGGTCAGGGCATCGGCTTTTCCGAGCATGGGGCCCTCCTGGTAAACACCGCCGTTGGTTTCGTCCCAGCCGGTTTGCAGGCAGTGGTCGACTAACAAGCGTGCCATGTGCTGGGTTTTTGGATCGCTGGCGGCGCCCAATGCTTCGGCGGCGTCGATGAGTAGATAGGCCGTTTCAATGTCGTGGCCGTAGGAATCGCGATCGGAAGTGGGCTGCCAATCGAAAGTGAAATATAAGTGCATTACGCCCGGCTCGCGGCAGATTTTATCGCGCACTATCGAAAGCACTTCGTCCAGCCGCTTGCGAACTGCCGGATCGGGCCAGACCTGATAAAGCTGTGCGAGAGTTTCTAGATAGTGAATGTGGGTGTTCATGGATTTGCCGCCCACGGGTAACCCAGAGCGCAGGTCGGGCTGCTTGGCGTTGGGATCGGGCTGAATGGGAGTGCCGTCGCGCTTGAGCCATTCAAAGTAGCCGCCGTTTTGATCGTCGTGGGCGTGCTGATCGACCCAACGGAAAATGCGCTGGGCTAAATCCAGGGCAGCCGGATCCTTTGTGGCGCGATACGAATTTGCGGCGGCGTACAGGCAGAAGCCAATCCCGTACAGTTGCTTGTCGTCGCCAAACGACGGGGTGATTTTGCCATCGTCATCCAAGCCCCAAAAAATTCCGCCGGACTGTTTGTCCCACATTACGTCGTTCAGAAATTTTTCACCGTACCGGGTGTAAGGGAGATATTCATCCTTGAGTTCCGGGCGGCGAAGGGCAACTTCGGCGGTGATCCACGTCATGCGGCCTTGGAACACCGAGAATTTTCCTTCGCTTTTGCTCGGTTTCCAATCGCGAGTGTAATCGGAGTAGAATCCGCCATGTTCGTTGTCGACGCAGCGCGGAAACCAGGGATCCAAAACATTGCGATGCAATGCTGCTTCCGTTTCCGTAGCGAGTTTAAGATAGTTTTCGCGCGTGGGGGGCAAGTATTCGGGCGAATCATCCGAAGAATATTGCGGCGCGGCGACAGTAGTCTTTGCTGACGATGAGCTGAGCGCAGAGGATGTGCGCGCAGCCGTACGAGAAGTCTTAATAGGAGCGGGCATACCCCGACGCAGTTGTTCCATCCAAGCGCCCCACCGCTGATAGTAAGGACGGTGTGAATTGTGAAGTTCCTGGTGTTCTCCCTGCGGCAGGACGATTATTTCCTTGGGTGATTGCAGCTGATCTAGGGCCGCGAAGGTAGCGGCGGGGGGGCAGACCTGGTCGATCAGACCCATTCCGACCAGCACCGGACATTGGATCCGTGGCGTAAAGTTTTCGACATCGAAATAGCGCGCTGTCTGACGGACTTTTTCTGGATCTTTGCCCTGCGTCTGCGAATACCAAGCAGGCCACCCTGGTGCGCGGCCGACGTCGGGCCCCAGCATGTCGCAACCGGCGGGCACTAGAGCTAAGGCGGCAGTGATTTTTGGATATAGGCCGGCAAGCATGAGCGTTTGCTGCCCGCCCTGGCTGGTTCCACTAACGACCAGAGTTTTGCCGTCCCAATCGGGTCGACTGGTGAGATATTGGGCGGCCTGATAGCAAGACAAATACATTCGCAAAAAGTAACTGGTGTCGCGATCGTCATTGCCCATGGCCCAGTAGTCTTTTAGTGGGCCAGCGAATTGATCTTTGTAGAACGCTTCGGGTTGGTCTATTGGAAGATCGTGGGCTGCAATGTTCAGCACGAGCCAGCCTTCGGCGGCGCGATCGGTGGCCCAGGATTTTTGGAGCGGATAGACGCCGGCCCATTGTGGAATGAGGAGTGCCGGAAATTTTTCGCCTTCTTTCGGACGTGCCAACTGACCTTGAATGTGCGTGTCACCAATGTTATCGAGCGTGATTTTCCAATAGTCGACTTTCGGCTTACCGCTTTCGCCATGCTCTACTTGTGGGTTGGGAGGGATGGCTGCCAACTTCTTGAGTTGACCGTCCCAAAAAGCGTCAAAGTCGGCCGGCCGCGAGGCGGCGGGCGAAATTTTTTCCGGAGCGATTAACGCACCACCAAGGGCTTTGTGCAGCTTTGAATCTCCGTCCGTGATTTTGATTTCGACCAGCAGCGAACCGGGCTCGTCCAGTTTACCGGACAATGAACCTGAACCATCTGTTATTGGCACCGTGCCCTTGGCGAAATCGGTTTTGCCGTTTTCTTTAATGCTGTAAGTGGCCTCACTGACGCCGCCTTCGCCCTTCCACTGAATATTCCAATGAATCGGTTCGCCGATTTCATAAACGCCCTCGGGCTTGTCGGGCGTGACGAGCAAGTCTTGCGCGTGGCAGACGCCGGCGGCGAAATAGAGTGATACAAGTGCTGCGATTCGGCGAATGGGAAAGTGTGCGTGTTTCATGTTTGGGTTCTGTATGCGACCAGATTGATTTGGGGCGATTAATCTTTCTTCATCATTCCGAGATCTGTCAGCCATTCCTCGAAGCGGCGGGGCCAGGTGCCAAAAGGGATGCCGCCGCGCTTGTTAATTCCGCCGGCGTGGCCGCCGTGGCCGTAGATGTGTAGTTCACTGGGAACCTGCGACTTGATGAGCGATTGGTAAAACTCGACGGTTTCCTTGGAGTGAAATAGATCGTCCAGGCCGGCGCTGGTGAGAAATGCGGGAGCGGCATCTGTGGGCACAGTGATGTCCATGTTGGGCGTCCAACCAGCATAAACCAGAGCGACGAAATCGGGCCGGCAACTTTCATGGTCGATGGGATCCGCCGAAGCGGAATTGCCGCGATCGAAACGAATGTCGGCCAGGGCCGCCAGCGCGCCTCCGGCGGAAAATCCTAAAATGCCGATGCGCTCCGGGTTCACGGACCAATCTTTGGCGTGCGCGCGGACGATGCGGATGGCGCGCTGCGTATCTTGCAAGGCCTCGCCTTCAACGGTGTAGTGGTAATTGGGAGTTTGGGCCAAACGATACTTCAGGATGATCGCGGCGATGCCCAGATCGTTGAGCCACTTGGCAATGTCGGTGCCCTCGGTGCCGACGTTGAGTTCGCGGTGCCCGCCGCCGGGCGCGACAATGATCGCACAGCCGTTGGCTTTTTCGGCCGGTGGCAAGTGAACTTCGATCGACGGATTGTGAACGTTTTTGATCGAGGCGATCCGCCGACCGGGCAGTGGATTAGGGGGCGTGGTAATTTCTTTTTCGTCCGCGCCTTGCAGAGTAGGCGAGCCGACGGGCCAGAGATAAACCACTTGCGGACTGGAGTCGGATGGGGCCGCAGCGGAAATTGGAGCAGCGGTATCTTGAGATTTCGTCCATTCGTCAGCCGATGCCGGAGAAACGAGCGCCGCCATTGCGCTGATTGCCGTCAGTGCGAACATTCGAGCGACAAATGTTTTCGGTTTGTTGAGGTTGTTTGTTGTACTGGAGCGCATGGTTTATTTCAAAATTGGATAATGGATTTTAGGCTGGCCCATTTTTACCCAGGGAAGCTTGTCTAATGTCACGACGGAATCACTTTGATAGATTGTCGCTGCGCTAGGTCCGCCGCCGGCACGGCCGAATCCGCCAGTTTCACCCCAAACCATAAACCACGCCCAGCGCGGCTGCTTTTTCAAGATTTCCAAACTGGGCGGGGCACCAACTTCGCCAAGAGCAATGGGCTTGTCGCCAGCGAGCGCGGAAAGCTTGTCGTAATCGTCCTGCGCGTAGCCGCGGCGATAAACGTCGGTGGCTAAAATATCAACGACATCGTTGCCCGGGTAGTAAGTTTCGTACGGATCGACGTTGTCGTTTAGTTCGTTACAGCCGTAGACCCAAATGAGATTGTTGATTTTGTGGAAATTCACCAGCCGATCGTACAGCATGCGATACAGTTTTTTGTATCCGTTGTCGCCTTCCTTTTTTCCCCACCAGAACCAGTCGCCATTCATTTCGTGGTAAGGCCGCCAGAGAACGGGCACGTTGGCATTTTGTAGTTGCTTGAGAAACCAGGCGATGACATCGACCTGCGATTTCCAGCGTTCGTTTAGGGCTGTGCCGGGGGTGACCAATTCTTGCCACTCAGCATCGGTCAGTTTGCCTTGCACGGAATCTTTGAAAGTGACGGGCTCGTCGTCGGTCGGCCGCACGGCGTGCCACATGAGCATGATGATGAAGCCTTCGTTATTCCGGCGGATCGCTTCATCAACCGTTTGCTGGCGAAAGTTAATGCCGTCCCAAGTGCCGGGCGAATCGAAGCCGAAGTCTTGCCCGAATAAGGCCGGATAGCGTTTTGTTTGACGCTGGGCTGTAACCAAACGCGTGCCGCCCAACAGCGGTACGGCATGCTGACCTGCGAGCGTGTGATTGCCGGAGATGCTGTAGATGTACTTCAACAGTTCCACGGCCTCGGGCGAGGCGCCCGATGTGACCGGTTGAGCGGCGTTATCGGCGCCCCGCCCTGCTGAAGTGGCGCCTAGGACCGCGAGAGTTATTGCGGAAAGAAGAAGACGAAAGAACATGACGAAAAGCTCCTCTCGATCGAATTGAGTCGATTGACTACCGCGATGACAGACTTACTTGCAACGTTGCTAACCGGCCATCAGCTAAACCACGAGATCCCCCGACCCCCGCGAATCACTGGCTGTTCATCAGTTCCTTTGGCAAGTCTTCCCGATTGATGATCTCGGGACGGGTGAGCATTTCTTTGGTGTTAT
>DASXPQ010000435.1:0-3775 GCA_036493575.1 Pirellulales bacterium | reverse complement strand
GAGATTGCAAGTCCCGGGCTTGGCCGCCACCAGAAGGTGTTTTATGCCCCGGTTCCCGCGCGATTTGGCTGGTTACATCCGCGATCATCAAATTCTCGCCTATGTAATCAGTATTGTCTCGGTTGCCATCGCCACCCTGGTGACGTTCTTCGTCCCGCCGCTTCACGAAGCGCCAACCGATTTATTCTTCGCCGCCATCGTCATCACGGCTTGGCTCTGCGGGAAGGGGCCAACGCTGCTGGCCACTATTATTTCCACTTTAGCCGTCGACTTCTTCATCATTCCTCCGGTCTTTTCAATCTTGCTCGATCTCGCTGATTTAACTCGCTTTGTGATTTTCGCAATGGTGGCCCTTTCAATTTGTTATCTGCAAGACCGCTACAAGCAAGCGGCCGATCGCCTGCGCGAAGCCAACGACGCGCTGGAAGCCCGCGTCCAGGAGCGCACCGCCAAATTGGCGACCACAAACGAAGCGCTCCTGAACGAAATCACCGAGCGCCAAACCGCCGAAAACGCACTCCTTGAATCCCAGGCCAATCTTCGCCTCGCCCTGGGCAGCGCCGAAATGTCAATCAAAGAAAAGGAAGTGCTCAATCGCGAACTAAATCATCGCGTAAAAAACAATTTGCAAATCATCAGCAGCTTGCTCAGCATCCAATCCAGCAAAATTCAAGGTCGCGAAAATCAGGAGATTCTCAAGGAATGCCAACACCGCATCCGCGCCATTGCGCTGGTCCACCAACGGTTGTGCGGCGGAACCAATCTAACCAGCATCGATCTATCCGAATACTTTAGCAAACTAGTGCAGGAACTGTTCCGCTCTTATTACGTCGGGCACGGCACGATCACCCCGCAGGTGTCTGTCGATGCACTCGCGCTCAACATCGATCGTCTCATCCCCTGCGCCTTAATTGTCAACGAGCTGGTTTGCAACGCCTTCAAATATGCCTTTCCCAATGGCCAATCGGGCGAAGTCCGCGTCGAACTTCGCCGCGCCGGCGGGCAAATCAGCCTGTCGGTCAGCGATAACGGCGTCGGTTTCTCGCTTCCAACAACTCCCTTGCGCTGCAGCGCGGGGCTGCAAATCGTGCGGGCCCTCGTCGACCAACTTTCCGGTCATTTGCATTGGACCAACGGTTGTGGCACCCTCGCCACGGTTACCTTCCCTGAAACAAGCTAAACGGAGATCGATCCCATGTCAGCCACTCAAATCCTCGTGGTCGAAGACGAACGTCTCGTTGCCACGGCCATCCAAAACGAGTTGGAGCAATTCGGCTATCAGGTCTCCGGGATTGCCTCCTCCGCACGCGAAGCGGTCGAGAAAGCCATCGAGCACAAACCCGATCTCGTCCTCATGGACATTCATCTCAAAGGCGAAGTCGACGGTATCGAAGCCGCCCGAAAAATTCGTTCCTTTTGCGGAGTCCCCATCGTTTACCTCTCCGCCTTTTCCGATCCGGAAACCGTCGCCCGCGCTGGCGAAACTCAGGCTTTTGGCTACCTGCTCAAGCCCTACGAGGAGCGCGAACTGCACACCACCATTGAAATGGCCATTGCCAAGCACCGTGTCGAGCGACAGTTGGAAGAAACGCAGCGCTGGTTATCCGCCATTCACAATGGCAGCAGCGATGCCGTAATTGCCGTCGATGCAGATCATCGCATCCGCCTGATAAATCCCGCTTCTGAATCGCTCACCGATTGGTGGAAAGATCGCGCTGTTGGCCTGCCCGTGACCACCGTTTGCAATTTAACCGTCGCGAATCAGCCGCTCAACTTGCACGAAATCATCAATGTCGTGTCGCGTGAAAATCGCACCGAAGATTTACCTTCAGGTTGCTCACTGGTTTCCCGCAAGGGCCGCGCCACGCCGGTGGAGGGAACCTTGTCTCCCATTTTCGATACTCGCGGTGAATTTCTCGGAATCGTGCTGGCCCTGCGCGATATCAGCATCCGTTTGGAATTCGAGTCTCTCCAGCGGAAAAGCGAAGCAGAATCGCGCCGCCAACAAAAACTGGAAACCATCAGCCGCCTTGCCGAGGGACTCTCGCAAAACTTAAACAACCTGCTCACCGCCATTCTCGGAAATACCTCGCTTGCTCTGGCGGTCACCTCCGCGCGCTCCGAAAGTCACGAACTGCTCCAGCGGGTTGAAGCTGCCTCTCAGCGTGCCGCCGAGCTGGTTCAACGTCTGCAAATGTTTTCTTTTGCCGGCCGAGCTAATTCCAAGACGCAGCCGTTCAATCTCGCTGAATTGGTCACAAATTGTTTGAAGGAAATCAGCAATCGATTCGAATCAGAACTTTCATTCAAGTTCAGTTCCGACCCACAGCTTTGGCCGGTAGCCGCCGATGAGCTCCTGTTAGGTCAGGCGCTCTTGGAACTTGCCATGAATGCCCAAGACGCAATGCCACAAGGAGGCCAGGTCCGCGTGGAGTTGCAAAATGTCGAAATCAACGCCGCCGAATTAGCAAATCATCCCGGCGGCAGTTTGGGAAAATTCGTTCGCATCCGTTTCAGCGATCCTGGCCACGGAATGAAGCCGGCCGTCCGTGCCCGCATTGCCGAGCCAGGCTTCACCACTAAGGAAGAAGGCCGCGCCGCAGGGCTCGGTCTGGCACTGGTCTTTGCGGTCGTCGAGCAGCATCGCGGTTGGATCGAATGCTCTAGCCGCTCCGGCCACGGCACTTGCTTCGGTTTGTATTTCCCCCGGCACGGCGCCGATGCGCCTGCCGATACGGCGCACGCCGCAGTCAAAAAACCACATGGCGCCACACCTATAATCTTATTGGCCGATGCCGATCCCATGGTCCGCGATGTCGGCCGTCGCATTCTCCAGAAGCAGGGCTATCGCGTCCTGCTGGCCGAAGATGGCCAGGATGCCGTCGCGATTTACCGGCAAGAAAAAGAGCAAATCGATCTGGCAATTTTAGATTTGAATATGCCGCGCCTCACCCCCTATGCCGTCTTGGAGCGTTTACTGGAAATCGATCCGCATGTCCGGACCATCTTTTCCGGCGGCTACTTTTCCGAAGACTTGACCGCCGCCAAAGGACACATCTTGGGAGTCATCACCAAGCCTTACAGGCAAAACGAGCTGGTCGAAATGGTCCAGCGTGCGCTCACCGCCCGCGCCCAAGAAACCTAATCGGCGGCATCTGGAAAATCGCTCGTTGCTCCTTCGGCATCACCGTCTTTGCCTGGCGAAGCGGGATGTCTCCCACGGTTCATTCTTGCTTGCTCGTGCCTGAGCAAGTATCATGCAGCGGCAATCGAGCGGAGGCGCCGCGATCAGGTCGTTTACGTCCACGTGTCTGAAATCGGGATCGCCCAGAACCCAGTTCGTAAAAGATCAGACACCCAGGCACCCAGACACCTAGGCCACCAGTTCCCAGCGTCATGCTCATTGATCGCCAGCATATTTCGGAGCATCGCGCCTGGATCGCCCTGGTCACCTTGGCAACCCTAGCGGCAATCGGCTGGTACGCCTATCACGGTTTCTCAACAGGCCAATTGCCCGGCGGTTCTAGTGCACCTGGCCTCGTGTACGGCATCGTCGGCGGTGCCATCATGCTGTTCGAGTTTATGCTCTGGCCGCGCAAACATTTCCGTGTTTGGCGCGTCGGAATGGTCAAAACTTGGCTCCGCGCACACATCTGGCTCGGCCTGCTCACCGTCCCGCTCATCCTGCTCCACAGCGGCTTCGCTTGGGGCGGTCAACTCACCACCATCTTGGCATGGCTGTTCATCGTTGTCATTGCCAGCGGTATTTTTGGAT
>DASXPQ010000434.1:0-6921 GCA_036493575.1 Pirellulales bacterium | reverse complement strand
CGACGAGCGGCAGCGCGGCGTGATTGCAGCCTCGGCCGGCAACCATGCTCTGGGATTGGCGTATCACGGCCAACTGCTGGGCGCCAGCGTAACGGTCGTCATGCCGCGCTTTGCACCACTGATTAAGGTAACCACGTGTCGGAATTTTGGGGCGCGGGTAATTCTGGAAGGCGAAACCTACGCCGACGCCCAGCGAGCCGCTCTCGAACTAGCGGCCCGCGACAAACTGACATTTGTGCCAGGCTTTAATCATCCCGCGATAGTCGCCGGTCAAGGGACCATGGCGCTGGAAGTTCTAGAGCAAGTGCCGGACGCAGACGCCATTGTGGTGCCTGTCGGCGGCGCTGGGTTGATTGCGGGCGTTTCGTTGGCGGCGAAAACAGTTAAGCCGGAGATAAAAATCATTGCGGTGGAAGCCGCCAATGCGCCGGGCTTTAGCGCGGCTATGGCAGCAGGCCATCCGATTGAAACGCCGGTGCGTCCCACGTTAGCAGACGGGTTGGCGGTGAGCCGTGTCGGGGACGTCCCATTTGAAATCGCTCGGACGAGAGTCGATCAAATTGTCACTGCGACAGAAGAAGCGCTTTCGCTGGCGGTGCTGCGGTTGATCGAATTGGAAAAGAGCATCGTCGAAGGGGCAGCGGCCGCATCGCTGGCGGCCTGCATGGGAGACAAGCTAGAACAGCTGAAAGCGAAAAAGGTTGTGCTTCTGTTGTGCGGCGGAAATATCGATTTGACGGTGCTCGGTCGAATCATCGAACGCGGCCTGGTTGCCGATGGGCGGCTGTGCCGCTTTACGGCGACCATTAGCGATCGGCCCGGCGGCCTCGCCAAAGCGGCGCAATTGATTGCCGAATGCGGCGCCAGCATTAAGGACGTTGAACACGATCGAGCCTTTTCCGGCGCAGACCTGACCGCCGTAAACGTAATGTGGACGGTCGAGACGGCAGATCGAGCCCACGTCGCCGAGCTATATCGACGGCTGGAAGCGGCAGGCATCCAGGTAATTCCCAGCACCCAGGTTGTAGAAGTGGGCATACCGGGGTGAGTTCTATTGGTGTCGGCGTAAACTGCGTTGAGTTTACCGACAGCGAAAAACTTTCCGCATTTTCTGCCAGCAGTGGCGGCAATTTTCTTTTTAGGGTTGGCGGCGGCAATGTCCGACATTCATCAATGGTCGGACATGTGGTGAAACGTGTGACGTTTCCTTCCGTCGTCGGACAATAAGCAATCCTTAAACCCGCCCACCGTGCCGTGTGGATGAACCACCGGCTTTTCCCGCCAGGAGGCACTATGCTTCAGCCCGCCCGAAACAGTTCCATCTCCAAAGTGCGCGCCACCTTGTATTTGTCTGCCGACGTGATTGACGAGGCCCGCAACGCCGCGGTGCACTTGGCAGGATTTCCCGCCCGGTTAACGCTTGCCAAATTGGCCGACAACGCGCTGCGAGCGGAACTGCAACGGCTGAAGATGCAATACAACCAAGGGCAGAATTTTCCACCTCGCGACGCCGATCTCCAAGGCGGTCGCCCCATCGCCGCATGAAAAAACTACCTGAACGAAAAACAACGATCGATCCCGCTCATCGCACAAGCGAAAGCAAAACGCATGATCGGGATCAGCTTCGCCGTCGACTGCTGAAGATGATTTTGCAGAACGAGGCGCAACGCCGTTCTATCGAGCCGGCAGGCCGCTCAAAGGTCGTTCCGGGCGGGCCACTTGCGCCTGCGCGAAAACTGGCAGTGTTTGACCCGGAAGATTTTATCGGCAAGGAGCTAGCCGCCAGCGACACCCCGCAAAAACCAGCATGATTGTGAAGCGTCCGGCGCTACTTATTTTCTTATTATGGTCGGCGGCGACAGCCGCGATTCTGTTAGGCACTGCGCCACTGCGCGCGGATGAATCGCCAATCACGGACGTTGAGCAATGGCGGTTGGCATCGCTGTGGCCGGGATCGCAAACGCCACAGGCTCCGCAAACTCCACTGCCGGCGGTGGTTCGAGTGATTGCCGTGGATCGCGACAGCATGTCGCTCGGATCCGGCACATTGGTTGACGCCAGTGAAGATTACGGGCTGGTAATCACCAATTGGCATGTGGTGCGAGACGCCGTTGGGCCAGTAGAAGTGGTGTTTCCCTGTGGGTTTCACTCCATGGCCCGGGTTGTGCGGACCGATCGGGAATGGGATTTGGCTGCACTACTAATCTGGAAGCCACCGGCGGTGTCGCCGGTGCCTGTTTCGACGGTGGCGCCCAGGCCGGGTGATATGCTGACCATCGCCGGCTATGGCAAGGGGGATTACAAGATGCAGTCGGGGCCGTGTACCGAATATTTGGCACCAGCGCCTGGTCGACCGGCAGAAATTGTCGAACTAGCCGCAGCGGCCAGGCACGGCGATTCGGGTGGACCAATTTTGAACACGCGCGGCGAACTTGCCGGCGTATTATTTGGTGAAGGGGGAGGTCACACCGACGGCAGCTATGGTGGACGAGTCCACAAGTTTTTGGAGTTGACAGCGCTCGATTTGCGCACGCTGCCGGCAAGCAATTCGAACTACCATGTGGCAGCGACCACAAACGCAGCCAATGGCACCAGCCCGAATACAGTGGGTGGAACTGCATCTTCCACAGCGCGGTTTGAGGGCGGGATTGCTAACGCACAAGTTCCACACACAAAAGCCGACTGGAACGCCTGGGAGGCCAATCGGTTAGCGGCGCGGCCAAACACTCGAAACGAATCCACATTGTCTAACAACTTGGCTGAACGCCCGTTGGCCCTAGCCACCGACGCTGAATCAAAACCCAGCGATTTGCCAATCGCCACACTGGCAAAAGGCAGCAGGTTTGTATGGCATGACGAACTCAAATCGTTTTTGGCCGCCTTTGGTGTGGCAGCCATGCTACTGCACATGATGCGCCTAGTGGCGGGCTAGGCACGGCAATCGGTAGCAACCGGTCGAGGCAAAACGCTGGCCGACCAAAATCATTTCCGCAACAACCACTCGACGGCAGCCGCTTCAGCTTTGTCGGACGCACTGTTGTCTAGGGTGATTTTGTCTTTTGCGCCAGCGGTCTGATATGCGGCCATTACGAGGTCGGCGCTATCCGCGTTGACGGCCGCTTGATCGGGCCCAGCAGTCGCAACTTCGCCCCGCAACCAGATTTCGCCTGGCGCACATAAAGCCAGCAGACCTGGCAGATCAAAGTACTTAGCTCCTCCGGGCAGGAAATCGGGATGATCGACTGCGGGCACATTGGCGAAACGGAATCCGCCGGTATCGATCACGGTGCGTTCGACAGCCTTGCCAGCCGTGGCTTTGGCTGCGGCCGCCCAATGCCCCGCTCCGTGCAAGCCGACGACGTCGATTGCACCCCACGATTGATCGTCGCCGCGAAAATAACTGATGGCCGTCAGCACGTCGTGAACCCGCTCGGCAAACAGGGCACGATTGTAGCCGTACGTGTAGGCCGCCGAGTTATGCTGTTTGTTGACCACTTGCGGAGTGTGCTGGAGTGGTTTGCCATCCGGCAAAAACTCACCCTGCTGAAATAGATCGATCCCAACGACCTGCACGCCACTTTCCAAAAGTTTGCGAATGTGTGGCTTGGGGGAGCCATCGGGAGCCAGTAAGGCGGCTTTGCCAGCCGGGTCGAGCCAGATGACGGTGCGGCGAGTTTCGCCGCGCGGTTCTAGAAGGATAGTCGGCAGTTCTTCATTCTGTGGTTTGTAGCGAAGCACTCCTTTTTTTTGCAGGAACGTTTCGCGCCGGACGGTTTCCCCGATTCGCTGAAATTCGACATCTGCCGCCTTCGATACGTCGCGGCCGATCAGCACTTCCCATGCGTCGCCAACCACATGGCGAAAGGCGGATAATGATTTATCATCGCGCGGCACAAGCTTGGTCAACTGCCGCTGGGAATCCTCGATCATGGTCCGCAGCAGGCTGCGTTCGTATTCTTCGCCGCCGGGGGGCTTGGGATGCTTATCGTCCCATACCGTCAGTTCTTCACGCGACGACGGAACAAAATCTTCTTCGACAACAGGCTCCGAAAGGCCGAGCTTCAGGTGCTTATTCATCCACTGGTACATCGCATTGCGGCTGACGTAGTTGAAATTGTGCGGGAATTGCAGGAACGGTGAAATTTCGACGTTATCGTGTGCACCGAGCAGATCGTAAAGTTGTTGCAACTCCGGGCCGCCTTTGGTGGCCAAGTCTTTCGTCCAATCATTGGCGGCGATGGCACATAATGGCTTGGGAGCGAATAGCGCGGCGAAGTCCACGTTGCCGATGCCAATGCGAAGTAAGTCGCAATTCTCGCACGTGCAGCCGCCTTGCATGGCGGTAGAAACCATGACGGCCGGTACTGCCACACTGGGACGCGGATCGATTGCACACACCAGCAGTGTTTGTGTGCCACCGCTGCTGGCCCCGGTGACCGCCAACCGACTGGGGTCGACGTCGGGCAACTCGCACAAAAAATCGAGTGCGCGAATTGAATTGTAAGTTTGCAATCCCATGATGCTTTGCAGCCGCAGATCGGCCTGCGGACTGAAAAAGCCCCAATCGTGCGGCGTATCCATTTGCGGTCGTGGCTCCTTGTTGGAGTGGGCCACCTCGAATGGAATTTGCGTGCAATCGGCATAGCCTTCCATGTCGTATTGAAACGCGATGCACCCCATCCGCGCCAATTGCACAGGATAAGCTTGCACGGGGTGGCTGCCGCTGGCTTCAAACCGCTCCGCACCGGCGGCGATTTGCTTTTTGACTGTGACTACTTTCTCGTCCGTTGAATCAACAGGCATGACATTAAACCGGCCGTCAGAAAAATGGCCGTAGGGACACAGTACACCTGGAAGCTTCCCCTTCGCATTTTTAGGACGATACAAATTGCCGGTAACGAAATGACCGGGATAGCTTTCAAAGTAAACTTTTTCGACCGTGTAGCCTTCGCGATCGATGGATCCATACACGACAGCGTTAAGCGGTGTCTTTTCTGGCAACGGCCATAGGCCGGTGGCTACTTGGATTTGGCGACGAACGTGCTCGACTCTGTCGTCCCATTCTTCGCGCGAGCCGGGAGGCACAAAAGGGAAATATCCGTTCAAATCTTTCAAAGTACCCAAACGGCTATCAGCCGGCAGTCTGCCCGACGGCAAAACGCGGCTATTTGCAGATAAGGCTGTATCGGCAGCGCGCACCACAGGCGCCGCACTTGATTCCCACTGCGATAGCCCGCACAGAAGGAAAATGAATCCAATTAGAAATTGTGAGAATTTACACGTCGGGCTGCGGCGCGGCATGTGGCATAATTCCAATTCGGAAGTCCGGCGATCCCCCAAACCGTAGCCTTTAGTGTATGCCGAATTGTTACGTTTTGCTACGAAGCTAAGATGCATAGTTATGAAAAGTTCCGTACCCGTGCCTGGTTACGCTCCTAGGTGCTTTACAGCCCGTTTGACAAGCGACGGCCCGGGATTTACGATCCGTAGTCTGTCGTGGCATCTCGTAGACAACGCATGAACTGCAATCGTGTTGAGGCCAGTGCATTTAGTACGCTGGCCAACGGTCAGTAGGTTGCAGAGCGTCGACTGCCACAGCGGTCAGGTAGCTCAGTTGGTAGAGCAACGGACTGAAAATCCGTGTGTCGCCGGTTCAATCCCGGCCCTGACCACTAGGTTCGATAAATCTTGCTCAAAGCAAGTAAAGGTCCCGCATCTGTGGGGCGGATGCATTCTGATGAGCGACGGGCCACGGAACGATTTTATTCGCAGATGGAAGTCTGAGCCCCAATCTGTTTTAGGAGGAAACACATATGAAAAAGTTGGCGCGTGTCGTATTAGCCTGTGCCGTTGTGTTGGTTGTGGGGTTTGCATTGGGAGCCATGTTTATTACCCAGTATGCTGGCTTGGTATCGGCTGCCCTGACCGAACTGAAGTTTGAAGCGCAGCCCGGAAACCCGAAGCTTGTCGGCGCTCCGCCGCAACTAAAAGTAACCAAAGCGACGATTGAGTTTCTACAAAAATTGCAAAATGACGGCAAGATTGTAGAAGTTGAAAACGACGGTTCTTTGAAAATCAAATGACTGGCAATCCTTCCTTATGAACTTTGATCAAACGACGGTTTCACGACGAGCCTTTTTGGCTGGCAGCGCATCGATTGTCGCGAGCACTACAGCTCTGGCCGCCAGCACCGGTTTTGCTTGGGAAGCTTCAGGAGAACAAAAGACAATTGGGTTTGCGCTTGTTGGAATCGGTAATTTGAGCATGAGTCAGCTGCTGCCGGCATTCGCCAAATGCAAGGTTGCGCGGCCAGTCGCGCTGGTAAGCGGGCATCCTGATAAGGCCCGAGAACAGGCAGAGAAGTACGGGATCAGTCCGAAAAACATTTACAACTACGAGAACTTTGATTCGATCAAAGACAATCCGGAGATCGATGTGGTGTACGTCGTTCTGCCCAATAGCATGCACGCCGAATACACCATTCGTGCCGCCAAGGCGGGCAAACACGTGTTGTGTGAAAAGCCGATGGCGAACACGGTGGCGGATTGCCAGGCGATGATCGATGCTTGCAGCGCGGCCAACCGAAAGTTGATGATTGGTTATCGTCTGCGATACGAGCCTATGACCCAAAAAGCCATCGCCCTAGCACAATCGGCGGATGACATGGGGGATATCAAGCAGATTACGGCGGAGGCAGGCTTCAATATCCGCGACCCCGATCAATGGCGGCTGAATCGGAAGCTGGCCGGCGGCGGACCGCTAATGGATATGGGTATTTATGCTCTCAACGCCGTGCGCTATTTGTCCGGTCAAGAACCGATAGAGGTTTCCGCCGTCAGCTATTCAACGCCTGGCGATCCGCGGTTTAAGGAAGTCGAGGAAACCATTGCTTTCGAGTTGCGATTTAAGTCGGGTATTGTG
>DASXPQ010000433.1:0-3658 GCA_036493575.1 Pirellulales bacterium | reverse complement strand
TTCGTTTCCGTCGTTTGGTAGCCATGCAGCGATTCCTTTAAACGTCTGATACTCTCGGGGTTCAAGTATGCCGACGTTGGCCAAGCAGCAATCGCAAAATAAGGGCCACAACGCGTATTAGCCGAGATGCGGTGGTAGCCGTCAGGGTGAGAATAATCTGGATTCGCTGGGAGGATACGACGAAAACGCGACAATAAAGAAATATCAATGATCTGAATGTAGAGTGCCTGACCTTGAACAGGCTCTGTCGCGTTTTTGGAATGAATGCGATGATGAAAAGAGGCGCTGATCTTATCTGTGATCGTTAGCGGCTCAGCTTGGAAGCCGCCAAGACAGTGGACTTCTCTGGTGGGACAGACAAAAGCAACGCCCTACGCGCCATACACCTCGGCACGTTACGGCACAAAACCTGCCAATCGGGTTGCAGAGGCCTTGTTAGAAATAAAAAAACCATCTCGGAGTCAGCACTCGCTAAAGTTTGGCCATGGTTACTTCACATACGAGCAATGAACCACTGGGCGCACTATTCAAGAAGCCCGCGGGTATCCTCGGACGAATTGCCGGTTGGATCATGGAGTGGCAGAATGCAGAGCTGAATCGGTTTACGATTCATTGCTTAAATGTCAATTCGGAAGACACAGTGCTTGAGATCGGCTTTGGTACCGGTGCTGCCCTAGAACAATTGGCCCAGAACACTCAAGCAAAGCGAATTTACGGGATTGAGTTTTCCAGAGAAATGGTCGAGGAAGCTGCAGTCCGCAATAGAGCATTCGTCACAGCCGGTCGAGTCCAGCTTTGTCGTGGCAGCGTATTACAGTTGCCATTTGGATCCAATTTATTTTCCCGAGTTTTTGCGGTAAGCACGTTTCATGACTGGGAAGACCGAGCGGCTGGATTGCAAGAAATTCGGCGAGTATTGCGCGCACATGGCCGACTGGTTTTGTGCCTGCGATCGACAGCCCGAACACGTCTTCCGTGGTCGTCGCCCGGAGTTACGCAGCATGAATCGCGGGAGGACCAACGGTTAATAGCCCGCTGTGGATTTCATCGCGTCCAAATTTGTCAGGTTCCGCGCCATCGGATTTGTTGCCTCGTCGCAGAGGCCTGTTCCGAAAAGTGAGCAGCTGTTAAGCCACGGCAAAGGTGCCTCGCAAATAAATATTGCTAGCGGCGTCTGACTTGGCATCAAACCGGTCAAACCGGTTTTGAATCGGGCAATATCCAGCGGATTCGGCCCATTTCTCACTGCTTCAGGGCCCATTTCCTCGTGTGGGCGCGAAAGTTGCTATACCGAATCGCAACTAACGGAGTGTCTTGTTTCGTTTCTTTCACAGGAGGATCGAAAATGAAGAGTGTTAACTTTGCGAAGCTCATTGTGCTCACCGCCGCGTCCCTGGGCGTGTGCATGGTCTCAACAGCGCAGGCCAGGCACCATCGTGGTGGCTGCTGCGACTCGTGCGGGAGTTCCTGTTCGAGTTGCTCAGGTTGTAACGAAAGCGGCTGTTCGGGCGGATGTGAAAGCAAAAATACCGAATCTTCGCAGTACAACGAGAACAATAATAATAATGCACCGCCCCCAGCGCCTAATGCGAGCAGTTCGCTGCCCCAAGGTGTGCAACAGACGGATCATGGTGCAAATCAAAACGGAGCAGTGTCGACGACACCCAAAACAAACTCCTCGAATCAATCCTACTATTTTACTCGGCGACGTTTGTTCCGAGGTTAATTGGAAAATCACGTTCGCGGCCGTCGTCTTGCAATTTGGCGGCGGTCGCGTTTTTAAATGGGAGATCATTCAATGGCTGCGAAGACTTTCAATCACTTAAAACATATCGCAGCCCATAACGGAGCTGATCGACCGCGGCCCCCCTTTCCTGGTCGAAAACTGAAAAAGCCCGGCCTGGAAAAGAATCTCGAACCCAAGCCGCAGTTCATCGGATGCGATTATCGAGCCGCTGGAAAGCTGATTGGAAAAACTGCGCTAATTACCGGCGGCGATTCGGGCATTGGCCGTTCTGTGGCAGTGTTGTTTGCCAAGGAAGGCGCTGACGTGGCAATTAATTATTTGCCTGCAGAGCAAGCGGACGCTGACGAAGTAAAACGTCATGTGGAAGCCGTGGGGCCGCGTTGCATCCAACTGCCGGGCGATCTTACCGATCCAAAGTTTTGTCGAAAGCTAATCGACATGGCTCTCAAACAGCTCGGCCATTTGGATATTTTGGTCAGTAATGCCGCCTATGAAAACCGCCGACAGTCGATCGAAGATATTTCTGAAAAGGATTGGGAAAAAACATTTCGGACTAATATCGATGCTTTGTTTTTCTTGACCCGCGCAGCTTTGCCCCACATGAAACGTGGCTCTTCGATCATTGTCACCAGTTCCGAAACAGGACTCTTCGGAAACCGACAATTACTTGATTACTCGGCTACCAAAGGTGCAATCAACGCCTTCGTAAAATCTCTCGCTCAGAATTTGGTGGATCAAGGGATTCGCGTAAATGCCGTGGCGCCCGGCCCGGTATGGACTCCTCTCAATCCCGCCGACTACGGCGAGTCGCCCAAACAATTGGCAAAATTTGGCAGTAAAACCCCAATGGGGCGGCCGGCACAGCCGGATGAAATCGCGCCCGCATATGTCTTTTTTGCTTCAAATGCCGACTCCAGCTACATCAGCGGCCATGTGCTACCGATCATCGGCGGCGACGTCACGAGTGGCTGAGTTGAAAGACGGAAACCAGGCTCCTAAGATTTCCCGTTACGAGAGTTAATCGAGGTCGTGTTGGTAGATCCGGTTTTCGGATTGCCCAGCCGGAGGCGCCCGCGGATTGCAGAAGAATCCAGCTAGCAACGTCCTGCTCCCCTTTTTGCCTTAAGCGAGCTGGAGCAGGTAAATCGCTTGCTTTTGCCGGCATTAGCTGCACTGGCATCTTATCTTGAGTGGGCTTGGCATTTTGCGTACTATTCCCGCCGAGTCCGTGAATACCCTTCCGCTCCAGACCACACAAGTCGCCACGTCCTGTGGTCACGCTCGAGAACCATAAACATCTGCCGATGGAATACGACCGTGTTCATTGTACGCGCCGTTGTGCAGTCACCGGTCGCGATCTGCGGCCGGGCGAAACGTTTTATTCCGCGCTAATGTCCGACGGCGCGAATTTGGTGCGAAACGATTACTCCCTCGAAGCCTGGCATGGGCCACCTGAAAAAGTTGTAGGTTGGTGGAAATCTCAATTGCCGGCGCCGGGTGGCATACAAATGCATTGGGCGCCGAACGATGTAATGCTCGATTTACTCGAGCAGTTAGCCGACGATCCCTCGCGCGCCGACATGCGCTACGTCCTGGCATTGTTATTAGTCAGGCGAAGAGTCTGCCGGCTGGAAGAAACACAGCGCGACGAACACGAACACGAAACCATTGTGCTGTTCTGTCCTCGCCGCGAGCAGGAATATCGTGTCGGTGTGGTCACGCCCGATCGTGCCCGCATCGACGAAATCCAAAATGAGTTGGCACGTCTGTTGTTTGCGGCGTAAAAACCGCTCGGCCTGAATTTAGATTACGCAAAATGACCGAACCGCTTCCATTGAACCCACGCACAACAAGCTGCCGCCCAGCGCACGCGCCGCTAATGGCGCTGGCTTCAATGTTGATGCTGTTCGC
>DASXPQ010000432.1:0-2791 GCA_036493575.1 Pirellulales bacterium | reverse complement strand
ACGAGCCATTCACACGCCGATGCAAATCAAAACCTACCGCGCCCAGTCGATTCACGAAGCACTGCAATTGGTCCGCCACGAATTAGGGCCAGACGCTGTGGTTCTGAACACTCGCGAAGTGCGCGCTGGCGGCGTGTTCGGTTTGCTCAGCGGCCGTCGCTGCTGGGAACTGAAAGCTTCGGCCGATTTGCCGGTCCTGGGACCATGGCTGCATTCAATTGCGCGATTGGATCGCGGCATCGATCTAGCGAGCCGCGATGCTAGCACAAACCGAACTACCAGCGATTGAAACGAACTGAACCTTCGATCCGGAATCTAAAATTTCAGACTCCAAATTTACATCGACAACGCCAGCAAATTGAAAAACCGTTGATCACCAACCCAAATAAATTGAATTTACAGCCGGGCACGGCCGATCATCAGACAGACCGTCAACAGGCAATCACCTGTCAAGGTTTGCCGATTACACAAAGTGGACGGCTCGGCCGCGGGCTTGGAAGCGACAGACAATCGAGCAGTAAAGTACACCGCGGCAAACATTGTTCGTAAAAATTTTGAACGGAATCAATCCACGGCGAAGTGCAGTCAAGGATTTCGACTGCATGTGCTGTGGAACGAATACATCACGGAGGATGGCATGGCAACAGCCGTAGCGCAGGAAGACATTCAGGAACTTTGGCACAAATTCAAAGAGGACATGTCCAACCAGGATTTGCGCAACCGGTTGGTTGAACAATATCTGCCGCTTGTGAAGTACAACGGCGAACGCATTTGGGCCCGCTTGCCCGAGGGCGTGGAGCTAGACGACCTGGTGTCGGCCGGTGTGTTCGGCCTGATGGACGCCATCGACGCCTTCGATTTATCGCGCGGCGTCAAATTCGAAACCTATTGTGTGCCCCGTATCCGCGGCGCCATGCTCGACGAACTGCGCACCATGGATTGGGTACCCCGTTTAGTTCGCTCCAAGGCCAGCAAATTGAACGAAGCCATGAAAACGCTGGAGGCGCGCCTGGGCCGCACTCCCACCGAGCTGGAAATGGGCGAATACATGCAAATTTCCGTGCAGGAATTGGAAAAGATGATGTTGGAGGCCAACGCCGTCAACCTCATCAGCTTGAACAAGAAATGGTACGAGACCGACAGTTACAAAGACGTCCGCGAGATCGACATTTTGGAAGACAAACGCGGCGAAGATCCGACGCGACGCATTCAAAAGACCGACCTTATGCGGTTGGTAACCAAGGGTTTGAACCGCAACGAACGGTTGATCATCATTCTCTATTACTATGAAGAGCTGACGATGAAGGAGATCGGCGCCACGCTCGATCTATCCGAAAGCCGCGTCAGCCAAATGCACAGCTCGATTGTGCAGCGACTGCAAAATCAACTTGGCCGTCGCCGTCCGGAATTCGCGAGCTAGAGTCTGCTCAGCCCGAAATAGTATCTATGATTAGTCGAAGAACCACATTGCGCAGAGACGCGCCCATCAACGGGTAAGCATCGCGCTCATCGCCGCACTCATTTGAGTATCAGGTGTCCCAGCACCATCAACAGCACGATCACGGCAAATCCGGCCGCTGAATAGACAAGCAGCTGCTGCCTGGAAATCTTCCGCCGCGGGGCCAGCCAAATATCTGACGGGGCGGGCACGGGCACCGTTTCTTCGCTGATCGCGGCAAACGGCTCGGTGCCCTGTGAACCTTGGCTCAAACTTTCTTCAAATTGCCAATTGGTTTCCGGCAAACCAACAAACGCGTCACCCCCTTCGGAATCGTCCGCCATCGGCATGGCATAGGAAAATGGCAGCGATTCTCGCTCGATAGGTTCCGCCACCGGCGCCGCCACGCGATCTTCCGCCCAAGGCGCCAGCCGGCGCACCACTTCCGCCGCGGTCTGAATGCGTTGGGCCACATTCTTATCCATCATCGCGGCAATCACGTCGACAAACGGATCGCTCAGCTCGGCATTCAACCGCCGTGGATGCAACGGCATATCTTCCAGATGCCGCCGTGTCTTGTCGCGCGTTCCGCCGCCGGTAAACGGCACCTTGCCCGTCACCGCGTAATACAATGTGCACCCCAGCGAATACACGTCGGCTGCCGCCGTCACTTGCCGGGGCGTTAAAATTTGCTCCGGCGACAGATAATCAGCCGTCCCGACAATTTTGCCGGCGCGCGGATCGGTTTCCGAATCGTTTAGCCACGCCGCCAAACCCAAATCAGAGACCTTGGTGATACCCTCGGGAGTGACCAACAGATTTCCCGGTTTCACATCGCGATGGATCAAACCCTGTTCGTGCGCGTGGCTCAACCCTTTCGCCGCTTGCGTAATGATGGTCGCGGCCGCCTTCATGCCCAGCGCCCCGTGTTGCCGCACATACTTCCGCAAATCGGTGGCGTTTACATATTCCGTAACCAGGTAATAAACGTTCCCGTCGCGGCCCGCATCATACGCTTGCACCAAATTGACATGCTGTAATCGCGCCTGGGATCGAATTTCGTGGATGAAGCTTGCCGTCGCCGCCGGCGTGGCCTTGCTCATGGGCAGCACTTTCACGGCCACAATGCGCCCCATGAATTCGTGTTCGGCCTTGAACACTTCCCCCATGCCGCCATGCCCGATCGGCTCCAAAATCCGATACTGGCCGAGTTTCAGCTTGGTTCGGTTGGCAAGCAATTGCTTGGCCTGATAGGGTGTAAGCCGACCCAACGAAATTAACCTGTCGGCCAACTCCTCCTGAGAGATTTCTACCTGCGCAGTCGTTCGGCCGCCGCTCCGTTCCGTCCACAGC
>DASXPQ010000431.1:0-4380 GCA_036493575.1 Pirellulales bacterium | reverse complement strand
CCTGTCCTTCCATGTTCAAGTTGTCTGGCAGGCCGCCACTTTGCACCGTCCCCTCTCCCCAATCGGCCAACAACTTATGCAATTCAATGGTCACAGGTCCGCCACCGCCAGAGCCACCGCCTCCCGATCCAGCTACCTGGGCCTGATATAAAGTTAGTTGCACGCCAGTAATCGTCGCTCCGCCGGGAACATTTCCAGCCACGTCAAAAGCAATTAGCCCACGTCGAGGAGAACTTGAGCCGTTCGTTCCCGCGTAAAGCCCGTTGGCTCCTCCACTGCTATTGTCCACGTTATTTTGAAAGATGGTGTTATCTTTGCTTGGCTCAATAGTAATTGTGCCAGCCACAAGTGACAGCGGCGTGCTGGTCACCATAGCGGCAAGCACGATGAGAGAGTTCTTCAATCGCAAGGTTGCGATCTCCTATGATATTGTGATATTGCGCGGGGCAAATTCAAGCGATGATTACCGAGCGTTATGTACCTCTAAACATAACGCCTATTTATCGCCTGGAAAAGGTAGACAGAAGATGATTCAACAGTGACCGAACTAGGCTCTTGCTTCGTCTTCAGCTGTCTCACGTCTACCAAAACGGCTTGAAATTGGGCCACCCACTACGCTACAGTGCGCCCATGCACGTTTCTACTCCCAACCCACCAACCACGATGCTCAGTATATTGAAAATGCGACAACAATGTGCCGCGCCGAACCGAAACGCATTCCCTTTTGTCGGGCAGCTTCACCGCAACGGTCGGCATTCCACGACAATCACGCCCTGGAGCCTCGACAAAACCTGACTATTCTGTCCGCGAAAAAAAATCCGGGACAAAACTGACAAAACAATTTTGCGAGCATCCATGGACTCTCCCTCTCAAGAAATTTCGCTCAATCTTTCCGCAGGCTGGCATTGCAGCCACCTGTTCTATCGCTTTGATCGTGCCCGCCTCACCACCATGAACCCCGCCCAAATCGCCGGCGGCTGCGACCAGGTCATCGCCATCCTAGATCCCGCCGGCCCCGATGCCCCCGCTCGCCTGCAAACTAGCATCGTCAGCGGCCACAAAGCCGATTTCGCTCTAATGCTGCTCGACGCCAATCCGCTCAAAATCAGCACCATCCACCACCGCCTCATGGCCAGTTGCCTCGGCCCGGCCATCGTCCCCACGTATTCTTTCACTTCCATCACCGAAGTCTCCGAATACGTCCCCACACTCGAGCAATACGGCCACCGACTCGTTCAAGAAGGCGAGCAACTCGACAGCCCCAGCTATAAAGCCAAACTCAAGGCCTACGAAAGCCGCGAAGAAATGATGCGCCGCCAGCGCCTCACGCCCGACTTGCCCCCCTGGCCATCCACCTGCTTTTACCCGATGAACAAAAAGCGCAAAGTCGGCGAAAATTGGTTCACGCTTCCCTTCGCCGAACGCAGCCGCCTCATGGCCGAGCACGGCCGCACTGGCATGACGTTCGGCGGCAAAGTAACCCAGCTCATCACTGCCTCCACGGGCTTCGACGATTGGGAATGGGGCGTCACCCTCTGGGCCCCCAACCCCGAGTTTCTCAAAGAGATCGTCTATAAAATGCGCTTCGACGAAGCCAGCGCCCGCTATGCTGAGTTCGGCCCGTTTTACGTCAGCTATGTAATGCCCCCCGCGCAAATGTTGGAGCACTGCCGGGTCGCGCCGAAGTAATTCATTTACCGGCCGCGTTGCTGTCACTCCCATCTGACTTTTTATCTGCCGCGTTTTTCCCAATCTCCGGCGTCATCACCAGCGTCACCTTGGTTCCCTTGGGCGGAATATTCTCGGTAAACGCCTCGAACAATAAATCGTCGTTTTCCGAAGTGCTCTCCATCGGCACGTCCAGCATGGCGTCCGGGAAATTTGAAACGCAAATAAAATCTCCCGCCTCGGCCATGTAATACTGCCGCTTGGTTGCCTCGTCAACATAAAATCCGCTCCCGGCGAACACCCACGGATAGCTCATAGCCTGTTTCGTTTTCATCGTTCGCACCCAATCCTGCGCGCGAGCCTTGTGCTGCTCCCCTTTGTCGTCCGTCCAGTACACCCAAATCTCAATTTTAGTCCCCGTCGGTGGTGCGAACTTGGGTTCGTACTTCACAGTCGTGCCCGATTGAGCGCCCAGCGCCAGCAATGCCGAATGCACTACATACGCTTTAGTGTTCACCGCAACCACCGCTTCATGCTCCTTTGTCCCCTTGGTCACCGCAAACATTTCCAGCGGTCCTTTGGTCAGGCACACTTCCCCTTGCATCACCACCTGTTTGTTTTTGAAATCCACCCACACGTCATAATTCGGCATCAGCCGCTTAAGCGGCGCTTGTGGATTAGCGGGGTTTACTGGTTCTTCCCCACGCACTTGGCACACGGGCTCAATCGCCATCGCCGCGACGCTTGCCAACAAAAAAATTGCGGTTCGAACATCCTTAAGCATCACGGAATAACTCCTCTGGCCAAAATTGCGCTGGTGAATTCAGCAATCCGGCCTGTTGGGAAAGTTTGCTACTTGGTTCCATGTTAGGATAACGCTGTCACACGCCAGCGATCAATACTGCCGCCATTTGTATGGTTCCCGATTCACAATTAGCTGACAATCTCGCCGCGGTCCGGGCTAAAATTACCGAAGCTGCGCTTCGCAGCGGCCGCTCCCCTGGCGAGGTCACGCTTGTAGCGGTAACAAAATACGTTTCCGCTGCCGTTGCCCAGCAACTTGGGCCACTAGGCTGCCACGACCTGGGCGAAAGCCGCCCACAACAACTATGGGCCAAAGCCGAATCGCTTCACGCTGCAAACCAGAGCGGCTCCATTCACTGGCATCTAATCGGCCATTTGCAGCGAAACAAGGTCGATCGCACCTTGCCGCTGGTCTCGTTGATCCATTCCGGCGATAGCCTCCGACTGATACAGGCCGTGGACGAGGCCGCCTTAGCACTAAACCGCTGCATACCCACCTTGATTGAAGTCAATGTTTCCGGCGATCCCGCCAAGCACGGTTTCAAGCCGGCCGAAGTTGAGCCCGCTTTTGCGAGCATGGCGGCGCTATCGTCGCTAGAAATCCGTGGCCTCATGTGCATGGCCAGCCGCGAAGGCGATCTCGATCAAGCCCGCCGCGAGTTTGCAAGCCTGCGCGAACTGCGCGACCAATTGCGCCAAGTGGCGCCGCCAAATATCAACCTACGTGAACTTTCGATGGGCATGAGCGGCGACTTCGAAGTCGCCATTGAGGAAGGAGCGACCATCGTCCGCATCGGCTCCGCGCTGTTCGAAGAGATCGACGGTTAGAGAACAGCTCACTCCTCGTAGCGAATTTCTTTAATCTGAAACTTCATCTTTCCGGCCGGCACCGGAATTTCCACTTTCTGGCCAACTTTGCTCCCCATCAACCCTTGCGCTAAAGGGCTCGTCACATTGATTTTGCCGGAGTCGTAATCTTCCTCGCCCGCCCCCACCAGCACAAACGTTTCCTCGTCGCCGAACTCCAGGTCCTTCACAATCACCGTCGCCCCAAATGCCACCTGATCCCTGGGCATCTTCGACATATCAACCAGCGAAGCCCGCGCCAGCTTGTCGCGCAGCAAATTGATCTTCGCCTGCAACAATCCTTGCGATTCTCGCGCCCCGTGATATTCGGCGTTCTCGCTCAAATCCCCTTCCGAACGAGCGTTGGCAATTCGCTGGGCAATTTTGGGCATTTCCACTTGCTCCAATTGATCCAGCTCCCCCTTAATTTTGTCATAACCAGTGCGGGTCATCGGAATGAGGTCGGACATGCGGTCAGCCCTTCAGCACAATTCTAAGAAGCGCAAAAAAACGCGGCCTCCCACGGGGGAGACCGATGAAATTATTGTGGCGGCCAAAACTTCTGTTGTAAAGGCGGCTTCCGGGCCAGCCAGTAATCAATTCAGCCGCAAAAGAACGCTCAACGGCGACCCTTAAATTGGCTCGCTAGATACATCGAATCCTATCTTAGCCGGGCCGGGTATCCTCCGGCAAATACATCACCCGCCCGCACGATTTGCACAGCACAACCCGCCCCATGTTGATTTCGTTCAGCATGTTAGCGGTCAGTTGCTGAAAACATCCACCGCAACTGCCTCCTTCCACCACCGCCATGGCATCTTCCCCTTTAGCATTCACCACGCGCTGATACATGGCGCGAAAATCCTCTGGCAAAGCGTTTTCCGCTTCCACCAATTCTTTTTCGAGCCGCTTTACGTCAGCCTGCAGCATCTCCTCTTCCGCGCGAATCTGTTGCTGCACTTTGGCCAACTCTTCCTTCACCTTGGCCACGCGCCCTTCCGCGTCCGGAATCTGCGCCTTCATCACGTCCAACTTTTCCATCGCCTCCAAAATTTCGTCCGC
>DASXPQ010000430.1:0-7806 GCA_036493575.1 Pirellulales bacterium | reverse complement strand
AAGCCAACCCCGAAGCCTGTGAAGCCGCTGTTGAGCAAAGCCTATCGATGGTCACTAGCTTGAACCCGTTGATCGGCTACGAAAAAGCCGCCGCCTTGGCCAAAGAAGCTTTCAAAACCGGCAAAACCATCCGCCAGTTGTGCCGCGAGCAAAAAATATTGCCCGACGATGTGCTCGACAAAGCCCTGGACCCCATGCGGATGACGCAGCCGCAGCAGTAGTTGATGGTCCATCGGCCGAAAGCGGCTCGCTATGCAAAACTGGCTTTGTTGTGCCCTCCGCAACTCATCTATTACGAATTCCGAACTTTTCGTACAATTTCCCTCCAATTGGCGGACTAATCATGGAGGTTTTAATATGCGAAATGCATCCACGCTATCTTTAATTGCCGCTGCTGCGGTTTTGCTGGCGATTGCCCTAATCCATACGCGAAATGCGCGCGCCCAGCAAAACACTCCGCAGACAGAATCAAACAGCGGTTCAGCGTCCAACTCATCGCCCGACGCCAAGCCCGCCCTCAACCCTGCAGATCAAAAAATCAAAGACGCGTACGAAAAAACCAAAACCGCTTCACAATTGGACGATTTCAGCGAAGTCATCACGCTCTGTCAGGACGGCCTCAATCAAGGCACGACCGGTGAAAGCGCCGCGTATGCCCGCAAGCTGGAAGCCTGGGCCTACAACCGCCGGGGAGAGAAATATGCGGATGCCAACAAAGAGAAACTGGCGCTCAAAGACTTTGAAGCCGCCGTCTCACTCGATAACTCTTTGTGGAAGGCCATCCAAAATCGCGGTGTCAGTCGCGCGAATCTGGGCGATGCCAAGGGCGCTATGGCCGATTTTGACGCCGTCATCCGACTGAACTCTAACTACGCCAACGCCTGGTACAACCGTGGTCAATTGAAATTCGGACAAGGCGACGTCACCGGCGCGCTCGACGATTACAATCAGGCCATTCAGCGGCAAACGGGCGATGCCGGATTTTACAACAGCCGTGGTCATGCAAATTATCGGCTCGGCCAATTTCGCGATGCACTTGCCGATTACAATCGGGCCGTGCAACTCGATCCAGAGGATGCTGCCGCGCTGGTCGACCGTGGCGATGCCTACCGTGAACAGGGCATGTACGGTCCGGCTGCTTCCGACTACCGCGATGCCATTCGCATCAATTCAAAATTCGGTCGAGCTTACTTGAACACCGCCTGGCTGATGGCTACTTGCCCCGATCCGCGCTATCGAGATTCCGACCGAGCCGTTTCCACCGCCCAGCGCGCCATCGAGTTGGATGGCGATAAAGACTACCGTTATCTCGATACGCTGGCTGCGGCTCAGGCCAACGCCGGCAAGTTCGACGACGCCAAAGTCACCATTAACAAGGCCTTGAGCGAAGCTCCCATCAAAGAAGCCGCGCACATTCGCCAGCGGCTTGAGTTGTATGATAGCGGTCGCGCTTATCGCGAAGGCGCACCCGCCGAACCGGTTCGCCCTGCCAGTGCAAATTTTCCTGCGCGATAACGACTCCGCATTCTTAGTCTTTTCGGGGACGTCGTCACAGCTCTGGTAGCCGTTCCCTCCCTTTTACGCCGTCCGGTCGTAGTAGTTGAACGACTGCGAAACATCGTACCACGATAGCGTAATCACGCCTGCATCGTGCCCGTTGTTCACGCCCCAAGGATTGTAAACCGTCACGGTTTGGTTTGTCGTATCGACACTCAGCACGGCGTACGCATGATCGCCAACAATCTGGCTATTGCCGGGGGAATCCATTGATCCCAAGCAAACCGAATCGCCAGCGTTGAAAGCCGCCGCGAAGTTATTAAAGACCTGCGTGCTATAAATTGTTGAAAGCCCGTAGACCGTCGACTGTCCGGTAATCTGATTCAGCGCCATAAACATACAGCCGCTGGAAATGGCGTTGTACACATTCCGGCCGCCGCCCCACGAGGTGGGACGAATCCAGCCGCTCTCATTAATTTGGACATACGCCTTTTCGGCCAGCGCCACCCACAACTCGTTACCGGAATTACTTGCCATTTGTCCCATGCCGTCAAACACCAATTCACCATAGGAATCGGTCGGCAGTTTGGAATCAACCGTTACATATCTCGCCACACTGCCTTGCATGAACCGGACCGTATAAGTTCCGTCGCCATTGACAATGAACATATTGGTAATGGCACTGGGATCTTTTAGCGCCGTTTCCGCCAGAGACGACAAGAAATAACAATCCCCAATACCTCCCTGACGCACATCGGTATAGGCCACGGCACTGCTGTCCCCCGCCTGCTGAACGAACAGTTGTCCGGCGACCTGACTATAACCGAATGTCATGGGCTTGCCATTTGATCCGATCCAATCGGATGTCGCGATTGGGTGATCAGTGCCCAAGAACCATTTATCAACCAACTTTTCTAACTTTGCAGAACCCGCACCCGCCATCAAATTACCCAACGCTCCACCCAGGTAATGAGCATTGGCCGGATTGGCGTACACCACATCCATCGCCAACTGCTGCACATAATAATCCGTGGTGAAGAAGGCCGTATGGGTGACGATCGCCTTGAGACCATTGAATTCTTGCTGAGTCACGCCGCTGGTCTGTTCCACCTTTTGGAAGATGGAAATCATGTCGTCGCGGCTGAACACGCCATCTTGAAATTCGCTTTGAGCAAGCGTGCGAATGGCGACGTTCTTGACGTTCGCTTTAAGCCAATTCAGTCCCGTAGTGACGTTGGCCGGCACACTGCCCACGGCCATCATTTGCCGCAATTCCAGGGCCTCAAACAGTAACTTGCGGCGATCGCGCTTGCGCTCATGGTTCGCCAATTTCACGACAACCTCCCGCGAATAATGAGTTGTCGCACTAGGCGCATACAGCGGCCGGCCGTGTGCAACGGATGAAGATGAGAATGATGAACGAGGGGAGCGACTGCTCAATTCAAACTGACAAGCGGCGCCCGGTAACTCCGCGGCGCCCGGCAATAGAAACCGTAGGTCGGCTTTGCCGGGTCGTCAAACTCGCAAATGGAAAACTAACGTGTGGGGAAGAACCAATTCAACAGCGACAGCGTAATCCTCGTCGTCAAATAAAAAACGCTGACGAATTTCGTCAGCGTTGCCAATTCGCCACAGCCACTGTCCCCGATCAAAGAAAACTTCGTTGACTTGCGGCAAACTGATGCCGAGAGTGAACTCACCGCCGCTGGCCACCAGCAACCAGCATCACAATCGCCGTCGACGCCATCACCAGCGTGCTCGGGTCCAGACACAACCCCATGGGTTTGGCCGCAATGTTGGATATAGCGGTCTAGTGTATCCTAGTAAGGGCGATGTCAACCACGACAGGCCGTAAATATGGACAAGCATAAAGCAAAGCCAGATTGGAACCGCGATTGGACAGTCGGCGTGCGCCTTTGGATCGACCGCCACGGACAGGCGGTGCTCGGCCAGGGTCGCGTCGAATTGCTGGATGCCATTGACCGGCTGCACAGCATCACGGCCGCCGCCAAAGCGGTTGGCATTTCCTACCGCAAAGCCTGGGCGATGATTCAGGAAGTCAATAAGGCGGCGGGCGAACCGCTGGTCGAATCCGTTACGGGAGGCCTCAAAGGGGGCGGTGCCCAACTCACCGAGCGCGGCCGCTTCGCCGTGACTATTTATCAGCAACTTGACCAAGCGTTACACGAAAGCGCAGCCGGCGTCCTGCGCCGCATCATCAGTCCGGGCAAGGACACCTCTGCCTGCATTCATCTGGCAGCCGCCATCAGCCTCCAAGAAGTTGTCGGGCAGCTCTTAGCCGAATTTGCGTTGCAGCAGCCAGCTGTTCATGTTCGTGCCGTCTACGGCGCCTCCAATGAATTAGCCGACCATCTGCTGGCCGGCGCGCCTGGCGATTTATTCATTTCGGCCGAAGCCCGCCAAATCGATCGACTGGCTAAGGCCGGGCGCCTGGTGGCGCATACCAAGTGCGTCGTAGCCACCAACGGCTTGGCAGTCATCGGCCCGCGCGGCACTAAACCACTCAAAAAAATCACCGACCTGCGCAGTAAACGAATTCAGCGCCTTGTTGTGGCCGAGCCGGCCTGCCCGTTGGGCGGATATTCAAAGTCGTTTCTCGAATCCGCCGGTGTTTACGATGACTTGCTTCCTAAAGTGCTTCACGTCGATAATTCTCGTGCGGTGTTATCCGCGGTGGCCGCCGGATCTGCCGATGCCGGCGTGGCATTCGCCAGTGACGCGGCCCGTTCGGAAATCTGCCAAATACTCTTTCAAATTTCCGCGTCGCAGGCCACTGCTCAATACGTCGCGGCAATCGTGAAAGGCGGTCAGCAATCAAAAGCGGCCAAGGCACTCCTCGATTTCATCTGTTCAGCATCCGGCGCAAAGTGTTTCCGTCGCCACGGGCTGCAACCGGCAAAGTGTTGAGTGTTTTTGTATTCCAATAGATCACTTCTTCCCCGCTTCGCCATTCGGCCAAATAAACCGTCCGCCTTCGCCCTCCACATCTAGTCCGGCGTCCCAAATCTTTTGCTTTTCCTCCGCAGTCGGCTCGCGCAGTGGCCGGCAAATGCGAAATCCGACGAACTGCGCGTCGGTTAAGTACCACACGCTTTGCGGTAACTGTGGATCGGAATCTTTCCATTCTTTTTTCGATGGCCGCCGAGCTGCGCTGCGCAAATCGACGGCGTCGTCCTGCCACGAGCCGCCACGGACCGGATGCGGATACATCGTTTTGGTAATAGCCAGTGGTTCCATTGACGTTTTGCCTTTGAACTGCGAATAATAATCCGCGATGTATTGATCGAGCACCCATTGCGCTACGTTCCCGTGCATATCGTACAGCCCCCATGGGTTCGGTTTTTTCAGCCCGATCTTCTTATAACTTTCATTACTGTTGTCGAAGTACCAGGCGTACTCGCCAAGTTTTGTTGGATCGTCGCCGAACGAATAGGCCGTCGTGGTACCGGCGCGGCAAGCGTACTCCCATTCCGCTTCGGTCGGTAGCCGATAATATCGTCCCGTCTTGGCGCTTAGCCATCGGCAGTACATACGGGCTGCATAGTGTGTCATGCTAATGGCCGGATAGCCGCTCTTGCCCATGCCGAACGACATATCGGTGTAAGGCTTGGTCGGTCGGGCAAGTGCGTCGGCCAGCTTGTCGTTTTCGCTCGACGGCGCGGTGGTGGCTTTACGGCGCTCGATGTCCAGGGTGAACATGAACACTTCAAACTCATCCCACGTCACCGTGTATTTGCCAATCCACAGCGGTTCAATTTCAATTTCATGCTGCGGTCCCTCGTCGACTTTATGTCCTAGCTCGCTATTTGGGCTGCCCATGATAAATTTGCCGCCTGGAATGGGAATCAATTGAAATTTGACATCGGTGCCGCTAATGACGTCGGCATATGGTTTCATTTCCGCCGCTGTGGCAGCGGCAGCGTCGGGCACATCAACCGACGGTTCGGCGGCTTTCGCGACGGTTGCGAAGAGCAAAGGAAAAATCGTGATCGCTAACCATGCGCGCCGTTGCATTCGGCTAGGTTGGTAAACTAAGTTGGGCATGGTTGAGGGCAACAAAAGACTCGTGCGGGAAGTGATATGAATTTGTTAAGGCCGAGCAAACTTGCCTCATTCATTGTTTCTAGTCTGACGATGGCGGTTAGTCCGGCCGGTGCACAGGAAGCAGCGTCTCTGCGGCGATACAGTTTTTCGGAAATTCACATGGGGGCGCCATGGAAAATCGTATTGTACGCTGCCGACGAATCGCTCGCGAACCAGGCAGCAACAGCGGCCTTCGCTCGCATTGAGGAATTGAATGATATTCTCAGCGATTACGATTCCGAAAGCGAGCTTAGCCGCCTTAGCGCAACCTCTCCTTCCTTGCAGCCTGTGCCAGTTAGCGACGACCTGTGGCACGTGTTGGAATCGGCACAAAAGCTTGCCGAAAAGTCGGACGGCGCATTCGATATTACCGTAGGACCGCTCAGCAGGCTGTGGCGGCGCGCTCGGCACACCAAGGAAATGCCGCCTGGCGATCTTGTGCACGCTGCTCGTCAGGCTACAAATTACCGTGCTTTGCAACTCGATCCGGCCGCGCACACGGCCAAGCTGCTGAAGGCAAACATGCGGCTGGATGCTGGCGGCATTGGCATGGGGTATGCCGTCGATGAAGCGTTGAAGGTTTTGCGACAGGAAGGCATTGCCAGCGCTTTGATTGACGCCAGCGGGGATATTGGGGTGAGCGATGCGCCGCCGTGGGAGCGCGGGTGGAAGATCGGAATTGAGCCGCCGGCTGGGGAAGGCCCGCCGAGCCGTTTCGTAGTGTTGGCCAACTATGCCGTCACGACCTCGGGAGATGCGTTTCAAGCGGTTGAGATTGAGGGAATACGTTACTCGCACATCATCGATCCGCGCACGGGCATGGGGGTGATGGGGCATAGCGCGGTCACGGTGATCGCTCCGGATTGCATTACAGCGGATAGTTACACTAAGCCCATCTGTGTGCTGGGACCGGAGGCGGGGTTTAAGATTATCGAAGCGATGCCCGGCGTGGCGGCACTGGTGGAACGCGAAGTCAGCGCGGCAGATGGAAAGCGAAATATCGAAGTTCAGGAAAGCCAGCGATTTCATCAATTTGAAAGCTCCAACAAGTGAATCATCAAGCCCGCAGGAATCCGTGGTTGGTTTGTTTGCTGCCGTTTGCGGTGTTCATGCTGATTGGGAGTTTGGAGCCAGCACCGCCGGCGGCTGGCGCCGAAGCGGTGGCGAAGCCGTGGCTGGATTTGGGAATTGAATATCGGCATTACCCGGTGGTTTATGCGGTGAAGATTGCGTTGACGGTGGCGGCGATGGCGTTTGTGTGGCCGGGGTATCGAGAGTACCGACGGCGAATCAGTTGGTTGGGAGTGGCGGTCGGCGTTCTGGGAGCGGTCGTGTGGGTCGCTTTGGCGACGTGGCAGCGGCAGTGGATGCCGATGCTGGCGGACAAGACGGGAATTGAGTGGTTCAAGACGCTGGGGGAGCGGAGCGCGTTCAATCCGGTGGTACAGATGCATGGACAGCCGATTGCGGCGCATGTTTTTTTGGCGGTGCGGCTGATTGGGCTGGCACTTGTGGTGCCGGTGATGGAAGAATTTTTTCTGCGTGGGTTTTTGATACGGATTGTGATGAAGGAACGCTGGTGGGACGTGCCCTTCGGCGACCTGACTCCGCTGGCGGCGATTGTAGGTACCGCTTTCCCGATGCTGATGCATCCGCAGGAGGCCATTGCAGCACTCGTATGGTTTTCGGCAGTTACGTGGTTGATGACGCGGACGCGGAGTATTTGGGATTGCGTGCTGGCACATGCGGTGACGAACTTGCTGCTGGGCGTGTATGTGATTTGTAGTGGGGAGTGGTGGTTGATGTGATTTTTTTGTTAAGCAATATTGTCTTTTGTCTGGGATTTTTATTTTGGTGACAGAATTGGTGAGTTTTGTCGCGAGCGGTTTTGGTCCTGGCCGGGATATTCGGGGGTTCGCGGAATTGGGAGGTGACAGAACACGGTGGGTTTGTGTCGGAATGTGAGAGTTGTTGGTGAATTGTTTTTCATTGTCAGTCGTCAATACTCAGTAGCTGATCGTTGGACCGCGGACGTTTGTATAAACGGTGGGCCTAGAATGCGTGTACGATACCGATGTACAGTATAACGTTCGCGGGTGGGATACAAGGAAGTTTTTGGGCCAGGGAGGGAAAGATGTTTGGCGCGGCCGAGAATCAACGGCGGAAGCCCAAGACAGCCAGCGAAGCGAGCGCGAGCAGAAGAAT
>DASXPQ010000429.1:0-4500 GCA_036493575.1 Pirellulales bacterium | reverse complement strand
CTTCCCGCGTCGTCCAATTTGTCGTTGTAGTCTTTGAACAACTCGTTGCTGAAGCCACCGAGAGCGCGAAGAGGGGCGCGTAGATCATGGGCGATGCTGTAGCAAAAGCCGTCGAGCGATTGAATGGTCTCCTGAAGCTTGGCGGTGCGCTCGTGCACGCGACGCTCAAGATCTCCCGCATGCTGGCGAAGGGATGCTTCGGCATCGGCAAGCGCGCGCTCCGTCTTTTTTTGTTCGCTGATGTCGCGCGCGATTTTTGACGCGCCGATAACCTGGCCGGAGCTGTCTCTGATTGGTGAAATGCTCAACGAAGTGTCGAGTATCGAGCCGTCCTTCCGAATTCGTTGGGTTTGATAGTGGTCGATGCCTTCGCCGGTTCGGACGCGTTCCAGGAGCTCTTGTTCCGTTTTCTCCTGGTCGGGCGGGACAAGCATCCAAATTGGTTTGCCGATGGCCTCCTCGGCGGTGTAGCCGAAGGTCCGCTCCGCGCCTTTGTTCCAGCTCGTGATGACACCGGCCAATGTCTGACTGATAATTGCGTCGCCGGAAGACTCGACGATGGCGGCCAGCCTGCCTTGTGCCTCTTGTGCGCGTTTCCGCTCGATAAATTGGCCAATTTGGCTGCCGATCGCATCCAGCATTTGCAGAAAATCCTCGTCGGGCTCCCGGAATTCGCGACTGAAACATTCGATGATCGAGACAACTTCGTCGCCGACCTTGAGTGGGAAACATAACGCCCCGTGCAGGTCGTCCGCGGCCGCAGCAGCGGCTGGCGGAAAGTTACTGTCTTCCGCGACGTCACGGATCCAAAGGGGTTTGCCGCTGCCCCAAACGCGTCCGGCCAGGCCCACCTCGGGTCGCAATTTCAATTCGCGGGTCAACGATTCGAAATGAGAAAAAGTTTCACCGGCGGCATGCCAGAATTCGACACAGGTGAGTTCAGTGGCGGTCTCGCTCACATCCCAAATCACGCCGACGTCCCATTGAGCCTTTTCACAAAGAGCTTGAAAAATCTTTGGCGTAGCTTCCTTGAGACTACGGGCTTCTGCGAGGATACGACTGATGGCATCCTGGACGAGAAGACGCTGTTCGCTTCGCTGGCGTTGCGCAACAATGGAAGCGAGAACCAACCCGGTCATCGCCACCGTGCCGCTGAAAGTTTGGAGCAGCAACATGGATTCGTTGTCGTCCCTTCTAACGAAGGGGCCGAGTTGATGTCGGGTGCCCCAGATAGCAATGCCGGCCAAAATGACTGAAGCCGTCATGGCACCCCTTTCCCGGAAGCGAAATCCGGCCCATAGGAGCGGCGGAATGGCGAGGTATTCCAGTGGATAGGACTCCCCGGAGAATGGAGCCTTGCCCAGAAAAACGAGCCGGCAAACCCAAAGGAGCAGGAGGAACAAACCCGCGGCCTCGAGCAGCAACCGTGAGTTGAGGCGAGGCAGAGGCTTTGTGGCCCATAAAACCAGTAATGGAGCAATAATGATGTCGCTGACCATGTCGCCGAGCCACCACGTAAGCCAAATCGGCCAGAACTGGCGCCATATTGCGAAGCCGCCCAAGCACAGACTGACCACCCCAATCGTGGCGCTGATCAACGTGCTCAGCATTGCCGCAAAAAGAACAAATTTGAATATGCTCTTGGTGCGATCGAATGCCAGCAACCCATTCGCAAACCGATTCACCAACATCGCGCCGAGGACAGCTTCCAAAGTATTGCCGGCGGAAATAGCAAGCGATGTTGCGATCGAACCTTGTGTAAGAATATTGACCAGGAATGCGCCCACGAAAGCTCCAGGCCAAAGACGTGTGCCGCCCATGAGAAGTGCCGCAAGGGCAAGACCACTCGGAGGCCAAATGGCGGTGGCGCTTTTATTGACGAGCGCGAGCGACAAACCGAACGCACCGCAGCCGAAATAGACCGCGGCCAGTACAAAGCATTCCTCAACCTGCCAGGCTTTGGTTTTCGTGGCTTTGCCCAACTGTTCCATCTATGGAGGGAAAAATGGCACAAAAGCATCGACTTGCCAATCAGTAGGAAAGGAGCAAAAAGTTGGGCTCTTTCCCGGCCAGTTCTTGCCCTGTTTTAACTTTTCAATTGTCGCTTGCCTTTTGCGCAAGCAACGGCACTGCGGGTAGGCAACTAAAAAACGGCTCACTTCCAACTTAACACGTTATCCTTATTGGCCCCTTTATCAGCGCGTACTCGGTCAATAATCTTATCGGGCCCCGGCGACCAGACGGCCACCGGTGAATTGAGTTCGAAATAATTTTTGTCCCCAGTGGCATCGCGCCAATTGAAGAGTCCATTTATTCCGGTTGGGCCACTGCTCTGCGAAACATCGCGGAAGCAATAAAAACCGTCACGCGCTTTTTCGTCGTTATTCAGGTCCAACGTGATAATGTAGGGACTACCCCACGGGTCGCGATAAATTCCGTCGTTCCCAATACCGGGCGATTTGTTGTCGCTCGCCATCCGCGCGTTGAGGAGTTTTGTTTTCTCTGTGTTTTTGGCATGGTTCAGGTTTACGGTTGGATTTTTGTTGGGAAAATACTCAAGGTCCAACAGCACCGCCATCACCTCTGAATTGTTGGCCTGTTGATCGGCAGGAACGCCTGCGGTGAGAATCGGCTGGGTGCCTGTCGGTGTTTGGAAATCTGGCAGCGCGTAGGTGCCGTAGGTGAAGTCACTGGGGCCGCCCGTGTTGGCCGGAACTGCTTGCGCCGCACTAATTCTCGCTGCCGTTGCTGGAAAACGGTTGTAATCCGCTTCGTATTTGTTGATCGCGCCGACAATCTGGCCTATCTCGAGTTTAGCCTGGGCAATTTTGGCTTTTTGCTTCGCTCGACTCAACGCAGGCAACAGCATTCCAGCGAGAATGCCGATAATGGCGATTACGACCAACAATTCGATCAATGTAAAGCCGAAGCTGGCGGGAAAGACAGTGCGAGTTTCGTGCGAAGTCATTGTTTGCCTGCGTTGTATGAAGTATGACCGTCGTTGGCCGGGAGGTCAACGTGGAACGTCGCAGCAATTTTGAACAACCCGATTGCCGCTCCTGTGGCAAGTTCAATTCCGCAACAGCACTTGTTCCCCTTTCGGATCGGCGAAGACCAGGTCAGCCAAATGCGGGCCGCGTCTAACCAGGAGAGCAGGTGAAGGAAGCAGCGCCAAAAGTTCGTCGTCGTCCAGTTCGTGAGGAAAGCCAAGGGTGTGGCCGCTGGCGACCAATTCCACAGTGGGCGAACTGGTGATAAAAGCCATCGAGGGATCGCGACTCGTTGACACGATGGCCCCGGGAGGCAAGGGGCAGGTCGTTACCAGCCGATACGGCCGCTGTAGCGCTTTCGGCGAAAGCGGCGTGGGTGTCAGAAAATAGAAATTGACCACCGCCAGAACTGCGACAATCACGCAGACGTATGCGACTTGCCGAGCTTTTCTGAATTGACGGCGACGTTTTGCCAGCCGAAGCGTCTGGCCCAGCAACGCCTCTCGAAAACCGGCGCCAGTTTCTTCCGCAAGTACATCTGATAGCAGCCGCTTATTAGGAGGATGATTCACGGTTCAAGTTTTCCAATAAGGCCGATTTGAGCTTGCGCCTGATTCGAACCAACCACGATTCAATGGCCTTTTCTGACGTTTGAAAATCGTCGGCAATTTGGCGAACGGACGCGCCGTCGATATACTTGGATTCCAGCAATTGCTTTTCTTCGGCTGGCAACGTGGCAAGGTTTTGTTCCAGAAGGGAAAGCAACCTGGTATCGTAATCTGGTTGGATATCGGCAGTCCGCTCAATTTCCATGTGGCGAGTAAATCGTTCGAGAAAGGACCAATAACGTTTTCGCTTGCGGTTGTGGTCGAACAAAGCCGTGCGGGCCAAGACGGTCAACCAGCCCCAGAATTCGGCTTCGGCAGAAAATTTCCTGATATGCTTGACGATGCGAACGAGCGCGGATTGCAAGGCCTCGCAGGTTGCATCTTCGTTGCCACTCGTAACCACGAGCAGATAACGTCGCAACCTCTCGAAATATGCTTCGTAGAAGATGCGGTAGGCCATCTCATCTCCTTTGACCATATTGCTCGTCACCTCGGCTACATCGAATGGAGGCTCCGGCTTCACGTTGCCGGGTAAAACACCAGCGACCTGCTGTTGGATGCTCGGAGCCAATCAGTTCCATTCCGGCCGGTTTCACCGCTTATTTTGCTCGCCGCCTTGCTGGGTTGATTTTGGCGGATTTTGCCAAACTGAAGCGTTGGCGGGCGGTTGCAAGGCCTTCAGCACAGAATCAATGATGTCCAACTTGCTCGGCTCGCCGACAGCAATCAAGAGCCGGGTGTCCTTGTGGAAGCTAATCGTGGGCTCATTAGTATCTCCCAACATCTTTGCGCCGGTTTTGATGGCGGTGGTGATGTCGTCGATGCTCAGGCCCCAATCCAAATAAGGGCCGAGGGCATAGAATCGGCAGATTTGCACTCGCCCAGGGATGTTGGGCTTCAGA
>DASXPQ010000428.1:0-15671 GCA_036493575.1 Pirellulales bacterium | reverse complement strand
AATTTGAACAGTCTCCGGACTTCGTGGTTCTATTCTTACCTGGCGAGACTTTCTTTCACGTCGCCCAGGAACAAGAGCCTGAGTTGATCGCGATGGCATGGACGCATCGAGTTGTCATCGCAACTCCCTCGACCTTAATTGCGTTGCTGCGAGCAGTGGCGTCGTATTGGCAACAAGAAAAGCTTGCCGAAAGTGCGCACGAAATCAGAAATCTTGGTAACAAGCTTTATGAAGCATTGGCTGGATTGGCGGAAAAGTTTGTGGCGCTGGGAAAGAATCTGAAGTCATCAGTCAATTGCTACAATGATGCGGTTTCAAGATTGGAAAATAGTGTCTTTGTTGGAGCCCGCAAGTTTTCTGAACTCGGAGCAACATCACCGAGTGAAAAAATCGACGAACTGCAACCATTAGAGGTAGACATCCGGGAAATTCGCAGGGAAGAACTTCTGCTTGAGCAACTTGTGGGCGAAAACGGCTTTGAAAGCCACTCTTGACCGCGTGGGCTGGGGTTTCTATTCTTTGGCCCGCATTTTGTTGGCCGAATTGCCGCCAGCGGTGCTAGCACGTTCACTTCCTAAAGGCTGATCGCCTTTTAGTTCCCGGGATGAAAGGATTCGTCCATGGATCGCTCTGTTAATTCGCCCGTTCCGCTGTTGGATGTCAAGCGGCAGTACGAACCATTACGAGATAAGCTGCTGGCCGCGGTGACGCAAGTTTGCGACAGCGGGCGTTATGTTTTTGGGCCGGAGTGCGAGCAGTTTGAACGGGCGGTGGCGGCTTATACGGGAGCGCGGCATGCGATTGCGTGTGCCTCGGGAAGCGATGCGATTTTGCTCGCGCTGATGGCGCTGGACATTGGGCAAGGGGACGAAGTGATTTGTCCCAGTTACACTTTTTTTGCCACAGCCAGCGCCGTTTGGCGGTTGGGGGCGGAGCCGGTGTTTTGCGACATCGAGCCGGTGACGTTCAATATTGATCCGGGGAAAATTGAACAACTGGTTTCGCCGAAAACGAAGGCGATTATTCCGGTCGATTTGTTTGGTCAGTGCGCGGCGATGGATGAGATTGGTCGGGTGGCAGCCAAGCATGGGCTGGCGATTATTGAAGACGCCTGCCAAGCGATTGGGGCGGCCTACTCCGGACGGAGCGCCGGCACGCTGGGGGACATCGGATGCTTTAGCTTTTATCCGACGAAGAATTTGGGGGGCATGGGGGATGGCGGTTTGATGACGACTGACCGCGACGACCTGGCTGCAAAGCTGAAACTGCTGCGCGGACATGGAATGGAGCCGCGGTATTATCATCAACTGGTGGGAATCAATAGCCGACTCGACACGCTGCAGGCGACGGTGCTGAATGTGAAGTTGCCGTTTTTAGACGGGTGGGCGCAGCAGCGGCAGGTGAATGCGGAGCGGTATCACACGCTGTTTGCTGAGTACGGGTTGGATAAAATTTTGACACTGCCGCAGACGGCTCAGGCGGCGAAGCACGTCTGGAATCAGTACACGATTCGCGTGCCGGATGGACGGCGGAACGATTTACGGAAGCATTTGACGGATGCCAAGATTGGCACGGAGATTTATTATCCGGTGCCGCTGCACGAGCAGAAGTGTTTTGCGTTGCTGGGTTATCAGTTGGGCAGTTTGCCGGAGACCGAGATGGCGGCGCGCGAGACGTTGGCGCTGCCGATTTTCCCGGAACTGACCGTAGAGGAACAGCGGACGGTGGTGGCGACGATTGCCAGTTTCTTCGGGGTTACGGGAAAACCGAACTCAGCTACTGCTAAGGGCGAGGCGAACGGAACAAATGGCGGCGTTCCGCGGCCGAAGTTTTTGGATAAGCAGAGAACTGCTGCGAACGATAACGTTTAGCAAGCCTGCGAAATCGCACTACGAGAAAGTGCAGATCAGCGTCTGCAAGGCATTTTTCCGACAAATTAAAAGCTACCGGCAGCAATCACTTCTCAGCGCTTTGATAACTGACGAAGGCGAAGCATTTGCTGTCGGGGGACCATGAGGGGACGTTGATGGTGCCTTGGCCGCCAAATAGTTTGGCGATGATTGACGTGGCGCCGGTGCGAAGATTCATGAGATGTAGCGCGACATCTTTGCCCTCTGGATGAGCGCCAGCGGGCACTGATTTATCGTAGGACAGATAAATCAGAAATTGCCCATTGGGCGAAACGTGGGGAAACCAATTGTTCGAGTTTTCGTCCTTGGTGATTTGTTCTTGAGCAGAGCCATCGGGATGCATGCGCCAAATTTGCATTAGCCCGGTGCGGTCGGAGTTGAAGTAAATGAACTCGCCGTCGGGGGAGTATTCCGGGCCGTCTTCGCGGTCGGGCGTGTTGGTAATGCGAGTTTCATCGCCGCCTTCCGCAGGGATGGCGTAGATGTCCCAGACATTTTCGCGTTGGCCGGTATAGACAAGGGTTTTGCCATCGGGGGACCAACCGTGGCAGTAGGACGGGGTCAACGAGGTAATGCGTTTGGGCTGGCCGCCGGCCAACGACATGGTCCAGATGGTGGACTGCCGATTTCCCTGAGATTGGTCGCTGACGGCGATTGTGGATTTATCGAATGAGAGAACGTGATCGTTGTTGAGACGATTGAGAGGGCCGAGATCGATCAGTTCGGGCTCCGGGGTGATGGTCTCGGTTGGAGGATTGGAGCTGGGGAGCTGGGCTTTGATTTTATAAAGCCGGCCTTTGTTATTGAAATAGAGCATGTTGTCGGCCCCCCAGTTGGGCGCTTCGAAGCGACCTGACTGGCTGAGGACGTAGACAACCCGTCGATCGTGACTAGAGAGAGCGCACGTTTCCAGCGTGCTAATCATGGTGCGTCCGTTGCCGGACGGCGGCACGCCGAACTCGATCTGGGAGGCGAGGGCGGATTCGAGACGATCTTTGCTGTGGGAGCAGACGCCGATGCCGATGTAATAGTCGCCGTCGATATCGACCTTGCAGGCACCGCCGGCGGGATGGAGATTGGCAGCGGAATCGCCGATGGCCATGGAGAAGTAGCTGCCGCGTTTTTCGATTTGCAGCCGCTTTGGAGCATTGGCGTTGGCTTGGACTTCGTTGCTGATACCGCCTTTGGTATCGCGCCACTGCAGGGCCGTCATGCCGTTACCGTGGACGCAAGCGTCGGCGTAGGTGGAGTCTGGATCGAGCGATTGGCGGATCATGATGACCGCCTTGCGGTGCTCAATGGCGCCTTTGGTGGCGGGTGAGAAGCTGAGATTTGCGGCCAGCGTGATATCGCCGGAAGCTTTTTTCCAGACAAAGTGGAAATCGTCTTCGGCCGCCCAAATGTTGGCGCCGCCGCCGGAGACGGTGAGCGTTTGGCTCTGTGGGTCAAGCTGGGCTGAACCGGGGCCCTGGCTGGACGGTGCACCGATTTCGGACTGGGCGGTAAATGGACCAAGGTCGCCGGCCTGGGCAAGAGTGGGCCAAAGTGCTGAGCAAAGATAGAGGATGATTGCGATGCGCATGTGAGGTGAGGACAACTCCCTGGTTGAAGAGTTCAGCGATGCTAACTGATCAGCAACAAGTTATAGCAACGCCTGCGCCGGTTTGCACCAGCTAGATGCGCCTCCCCCGTGGCCGCCTAGCCGTTGCTGTTGCACGGGCAATCATTATCCAGCGGTTGGCTGCCGTATGCCTCGACCGTTTTGATCAATTGATCAATGTCCAACGGTTTAGCCAAGTAACCGTTCATTCCCGCGTCAAGGCAGCGCTGTTGATCGCCAGCCATCGCATGGGCGGTTAAGGCAATAATGGGGATCCGCGAACCGCTGGGCTGTGCCCGAATGGCTGCGGTCGCTTGGAAACCGTCGAGGAGGGGCATTTGCACGTCCATCAAAATAACATCGTACGTGCAGACGGCGGCACGATCGACCGCCTCGCGGCCGTCTGCGGCAACATCGACCTGATGTCCGCGCTGTTTCAGTGCATACAGCACCAGCATTTGGTTGGCGCGCATGTCTTCAGCCAATAGAACCTGCAGCTTTTCATGTGGACGGTCCGGGTGATGATTGGGGAAAGCCATGTCGTCTGCGGACTCTGCTGGACGGCGCATCGCATTGTTAGTCGGCTGTTGCGTCTGCCGTGAAATAATGGGCAACGAAATGGTGAAACAAAAAGTACTGCCATGTCCTACTTCGCTTTGTACCGCCAATTGGCCGCCCATGGCGCGAATTAGATCGGAAGCAATGGTCAGGCCCAAACCCACGCCACCATGCCGGCGCGTGCTGGACGCATCGACCTGCGCAAACGGCGCGAAAATTCGCTGTTGATCTTCCCGCGAGATTCCAATTCCGCTATCGGCGACCGAAAACCGCAGTGATGTTTCCTCTCCATTGACGCCAACCGAGGCGACTTGAATGGCAATGCTTCCGCGATCGGTAAATTTAATTGCGTTCGTCAGCAAATTGCTGAGCACTTGCCGCAGGCGCAGCGGATCTCCGAGAAAATCACTTGGCACTTCGTCGGCAATGGAACTGACCAGCTCCAAGCCTTTGTCGTTGGCCCGAAAGCGATGAGCGCGCGCTAAATCATCGATTAATTCCAGTAGATTGAAAGGCACGCTTTGGAGCGTGAACTTCCCGGCTTCCATTTTCGATAAATCGAGAATCTCGTTAAGCAGTGTCAATAACACGTGGGAACTTGATCGGACGGTGGTAAGATACTCGCGGACGATCGGCGAAAGCTGCTCGCGGAGCGACAAATCGGTCATGCCGATGATGGCATTCATCGGCGTGCGCAATTCATGGCTAACGTTGGCCAAAAATTCGTTCTTAGCCCGGTTGGCCTGCTCCGCTGCAACTCGGGCGGCATGCTCGTGAGCCAAGGCCACGCGTTCCTCGGCCTGACGCTTTATCTGCTCCGTCATGCGGAACAAATCGACAAATACCTGGACCTTGGTGCGCAACACCTCCGGGACGACAGGCGTCAAAATATAATCGACGGCGCCCAAGGAATAGCCGCGGTTGGCATATGTGTCGTCTGGAAAGGCCGTTAGAAAAATAATGGGCGTGTGCTCGGATCGCCTGCGCTGGCGGATCATCGCCGCGGTTTCAAACCCGTCCAAATCGGGCATGTTGACGTCGAGCAAGATGACGGCAAAATCTTCGTTAAGCAATTGCCGCAAAGCTTCCGAGCCGGAACCGACAGAAACAATATGCTGACCTAAATCTTGCAACACCACTTCGACCGAAAGCCGCTTTTCCGGCACATCATCGACAATCAGAATTTTAACTTGTTCTTCAGATCCCATTATCCGACCGTTAACCAGGCTCGCAGTACGCTGAGCATTTGCTCAGGATCAACAGGCTTGGAAAGATAATCCCAGGCCCCGGCCTCAATGCACTTCTCGCGGTCGCCTTTCATGGCTTTGGCCGTCACGGCAACAATCGGGAGATTTCGGAACTTAGAAATTTGCCGGATGGCACGCGTGGTATCGAGACCGTCCATTTCCGGCATCATGATGTCCATTAGTACGATATCCACATCGGGAGCGGCCTGCAACAGATTGATGGCATCGCGGCCGGTTTCCGCTGATACGGTAACCATGTCGTAGCGCTCCAGAATGCTCGTCAAGGCAAAAATGTTGCGAATGTCGTCGTCGACAATTAGCACTTTTTTCCCGGCTAGAATCGAGGCTGGCTCATGACCTTCCAGCAACATTTTTTGCGCCGGCTCCGATAGCTTGGTTACAGGAATGCAGAGTGCGCGGACCAACTGCTGCACCAAGTGAGCTGGCGAATCGGCCACCTCCAAATTGAATTCGTGCGCCAACCGCTGCCAGCGTGCCAGCTGGTCGGATGCTGTATCGCTGGCCAATTCCAGCATCATCGGGCGGCCTTCCATTTCCGGCTGCGACATAATTTGCTCGGCCAAGGCGGCCAGCGTCATATCGCGCACTTCGGGAGTAAGAATGACGGCATCGACCGGACCTTGCTTGATTGCTTCCAGCAAGGCGGCGCCCGAATCGACGGACTGAATTTCCACGCTGGAATTGCTCAAGCAGTCGGCCAGTTGTGTGCGCCGCTCCTGATTGGTTTGCAGTTGCACAATTCGCCGGCCGACTCGTCCCACCTCGGCGTGAACTTTTGTTAAAAACTCCTCCAACACTTCAGTGGTCTGGATCGGCTTGGGCAAAATGGCTTGGGCACCGCGCTTCAGGCCTTGTTCTAACTGATCGGCGGTGGAAACAATGTAGACCGGAATGTGTTGCAAGGAAAAATCGTGCTTCAATCGGTCTAGCACGTGCCAGCCGTCAATATCGGGGAGCGAAATGTCCAGCAAAACCGCCTGCGGTTGGTATTCACCAGACAGTGCAATGGCGGCCGCGCCCAGCGGAGTGGTGATGCCCTTAAACCCAACCTTGTGTGCCGTTTCCAGCACAAACCGGGCAAAATCAATGTCGTTATCGACGATCAATACAACCCGGTCGTCTGCTTGAATGTCATTCCGATCGTCTGGCGCTTCGGCGACATAATTGAACGAAATATCGGCCGCCGCATGCTCGGCGTCGACATCTAACACTGTCGATTCGTTAACGACGGGCAACGGTTTGGGCTTCGATACCGCGGACCGCCGCACCACCTTTTGCGGCACAAAGGTTTGCGGCAGGTATAGCGTAAAGGTGCTGCCCACCCCTGGCTGACTCACCAAGCCAATCTCGCCGCCAAGCAGCCGAGCAATTTCGCGGCTGATGGCCAACCCCAACCCCGTGCCGCCGTACTTGCGGCTGGTGCTGCCATCGGCCTGCTGGAAGGCTTCGAAAATGATGTGTTGCTTTTCCAGCGGAATGCCGATGCCGGTGTCGGAAACGGAAATGGCCAGAACGCAATCGCTGGCGCCAAGCGTTTCGCTATCAGGATGCCAGCCGGAATGAGCCAGTTCTATTTTCAAATTCACTTGCCCGTCGTGCGTGAACTTAAACGAATTGGAAAGCAGATTTTTGATCACTTGCTGCAAACGTTTGCTGTCGGTGGTAAGCGTTCGGGGCAGAGTCGGATCCAACTCCACGTTGAACTCCACTCCCTTGGCTTCCGCCACGTGCCGGAACGTGCGTTCCACATAGTTGTGCAAGTCTATAAACCGCAATTCGCCGATATCCAACACGACCGTGCCCGACTCGATTTTCGACAGGTCGAGGATATCGTTGATCAACATCAGCAAGTCGTTGCCGGACGAATGGATGGTTTTGGCATACTCGGTTTGCTTGGCTGATAGATTGCCATCGGGGTTTTTGGACAACTGATCGGACAGAATCAGCAGACTGTTCAGCGGCGTGCGCAGCTCGTGCGACATATTCGCCAAGAATTCCGATTTGTACTTCGAAGTCAGCGCCAACTGTTCGGCCTTTTCTTCCAGCGCTTGGCGTGCCTGTTCCACTTCGCTGTTTTTGCGTTCCACTTCGACGTTTTGATGCGCCAATAGCCGGGCCTTTTCCTGCAATTCCTGGTTGGTTTGCTGCAATTCTTCCTGCCGGCTTTGGAGTTCCTGCGCCAACGATTGCGACTGCTTGAGCAGATCTTCCGTGCGCATGTTGGCTTCGATGGTATTGAGCACAATGCCGATGCTCTCCGTCAATTGTTCGAGGAACGCCTGGTGCGTCGGGTTGAACCGTTCGAACGACGCTAGCTCCAAGATCGCCTTCACTTGGCCTTCGAACACAATCGGCAGCACAATCATGCTCGCCGGCGGGGCCGAGCCCAAACCGGAGGAAATCCGGATGTAATCGTTCGGCACGTTGGTGAGCATGATTTTTTGCTTTTCCAGCGCGCACTGCCCGACTAGGCCTTGGCCCAATTTCATTCGTTTTCCTGTCTCCTCCGGATGCTCGTAAGCGTAACTGGCTAGCAGTTTCAGGGACGGCTGATCTTCTGAGGTATCGTATGTGTACACCACGGCGTGTTGTGCGGAAACCAGCGGCGCCAATTCCGACAGAATGAGCCGGCCCACCGTGATCATGTCTTTTTGACCTTGCAACATGCGGCTGAACTTGGCCAGATTGGTTTTCAGCCAGTCTTGTTCCGAGTTCTTCAGCGTCGTGTCTTTTAGATTGACAATCATCTCGTTGATGTTGTCTTTCAGCGCCGCCACTTCCCCCTGGGCTTCCACCTTGATGGATCGCGTTAAGTCACCCTTGGTCACGGCAGTGGCCACTTCGGCGATAGCCCTCACCTGCGTAGTAAGGTTAGCCGCCAACTGATTCACGTTGTCAGTTAATCCCTTCCACGTTCCCGCGGCCCCCGGCACGCTGGCCTGACCGCCAAGTTTTCCTTCCACGCCCACTTCGCGGGCCACGTTGGTCACCTGCGCGGCAAATGTAGCTAGAGTGTCGATCATGCCGTTAATTGTGTCAGCCAGAGCGGCGATTTCCCCCTTGGCTTCCACGGTTAATTTTTGTTTTAAGTCGCCGTTTGCCACCGCCGTTACCACGCGGGCAATACCGCGCACCTGACTGGTGAGGTTACCGGCCATGAAGTTCACGTTATCGGTCAAGTCCTTCCAGGTGCCCGACACGCCTTTCACTTGGGCTTGCCCGCCCAATTTGCCTTCGGTTCCCACTTCGCGGGCCACGCGGGTCACTTCCGCTGCGAACGAGCTGAGCTGATCCACCATCGTATTGACGGTATTCTTTACTTCTAGAATTTCGCCTTTTACGTCGACCGTAATTTTTTTCGACAAGTCGCCGCTGGCCACTGCCTTGGTGACTTCGGCGATATTGCGCACCTGGCTGGTCAAGTTACCGGCCATGAAGTTCACGCTGTCGGTCAAGTCTTTCCACGTACCGGCTACGTCGCGCACGTCGGCTTGCCCACCCAGTTTTCCTTCAGTACCGACTTCACGGGCCACACGAGTCACTTCGGAAGCGAACGACCGGAGCTGGTCCACCATCGTGTTGATGGTATCTTTCAATTCCAAAATTTCGCCACGCACATCGACCGTAATTTTTTTCGACAAATCGCCGCTGGCCACGGCTTTCGTCACCGCCGCGATATTGCGCACCTGGCTGGTCAAATTGCCGGCCATCGAGTTCACATTGTCGGTCAAATCCTTCCACGTGCCGGCCACGCCTTTTACTTCGGCCTGACCGCCTAATTTTCCTTCGGTTCCCACTTCGCGGGCCACACGTGTCACTTCCGAGGCGAACGAACGCAATTGGTCCACCATCGTGTTGATGGTGTTTTTCAATTCCAGAATTTCGCCGCGCACGTCCACGGTGATTTTCTTGGAAAGCTCTCCGTTGGCCACGGCCGTCGTCACTTCCGCGATGTTGCGCACCTGGCCCGTAAGGTTACCGGCCATCGAATTCACGCTGTCCGTCAGATCGCGCCACGTTCCTTCCACGCCGCGTACGTCGGCTTGCCCGCCTAGTTTTCCTTCGGTACCCACTTCGCGGGCCACACGCGTTACTTCTGCCGCGAACGACCGGAGCTGATCGACCATCGTGTTGATGGTGTTTTTCAATTCCAAAATTTCACCGCGCACGTCGACCGTGATTTTCTTCGACAAGTCGCCACGGGCTACTGCCGTCGTCACGTCGGCAATGTTGCGCACCTGGCCGGTTAGGTTACTGGCCATGAAGTTGACGCTGTCGGTCAAGTCTTTCCAGGTGCCGGCTACGTCTTTCACGTCGGCTTGTCCGCCGAGTTTTCCTTCGGTGCCCACTTCGCGGGCCACACGTGTCACTTCTGCGGCGAACGAGCTGAGCTGATCCACCATCGTATTGATGGTGTTTTTCAATTCGAGAATTTCGCCCTTTACGTCGACCGTAATTTTCTTCGACAAGTCGCCGCTGGCTACGGCTTTTGTCACGTCGGCGATATTGCGCACTTGGCCCGTCAGATTACTGGCCATGAAGTTGACGCTGTCGGTCAAATCTTTCCACGTGCCGGCCACGTCGCGCACATCGGCCTGCCCGCCCAGTTTTCCTTCAGTGCCCACTTCGCGGGCTACGCGAGTTACTTCGGAAGCAAACGCACGCAATTGATCCACCATCGTGTTAATGGTGTTCTTCAATTCCAAGATTTCGCCGCGCACATCCACTTCAATTTTCTTCGACAAGTCGCCATTGGCCACGGCCGTAGTTACGTCGGCGATATTGCGCACCTGAGCCGTCAGGTTGCTCGCCATGAAGTTCACGCTGTCCGTGAGGTCTTTCCATGTGCCGGCCACGCCTTTGACGTCGGCCTGCCCACCGAGTTTTCCTTCGGTGCCTACTTCACGGGCCACGCGAGTTACTTCTGCGGCGAAGGAGCTCAACTGATCGACCATCGTGTTGATGGTATTTTTCAGCTCGGAAATTTCCCCCTTCACATCTACGGTGATCTTTTTCGACAAGTCGCCGGTTGCGACTGCCGTAGTTACGGCCGCAATGTTGCGCACCTGAGCCGTCAGGTTGCTGGCCATGAAGTTCACGCTGTCCGTGAGGTCTTTCCACGTGCCGGCCACACCTTTTACATCGGCCTGCCCGCCGAGTTTTCCTTCGGTACCCACTTCGCGGGCCACGCGGGTCACTTCGGCAGCGAAGGAGCTAAGCTGATCGACCATCGTGTTGATGGTGTTCTTCAATTCGAGAATTTCCCCCTTCACGTCCACGGTGATCTTCTTGGACAAGTCACCTGTGGCAACAGCTGTCGTCACTGCCGCAATATTGCGCACCTGGGCCGTGAGGTTGCCGGCCATGAAGTTCACGCTGTCGGTCAAGTCTTTCCAGGTTCCCGATACGCCTTCCACCCGAGCCTGCCCGCCCAGTTTTCCTTCGGTGCCTACTTCGCGGGCCACGCGGGTCACTTCCGAGGCGAACGAACGGAGCTGATCGACCATCGTGTTGATGGTGTCTTTCAATTCCAAGAATTCGCCACGCACGTCCACGGCAATCTTTTTCGACAAGTCGCCGTTGGCCACGGCTGTGGTCACTTCGGCGATGTTGCGCACCTGGGCCGTGAGGTTGCCGGCCATGGAGTTCACGCTATCGGTCAAGTCTTTCCAGGTGCCGGCCACGCCTTTCACTTCAGCTTGCCCGCCAAGTTTCCCGTCGGTGCCCACTTCGCGGGCCACGCGGGTCACTTCTGAGGCGAAGGAGCCCAGCTGATCGACCATGCGGTTCACGGTTTTTGCCGTGCGCAAGAATTCGCCTTCCAGCGGCCGACCATCGATGTCTAGAGCCATCGATTTAGAAAGATCACCCTTGGCCACGGCGCCAATCACGCGGGCCATTTCGCTGGTGGGATGCACCAAATCGCTCACCAACGCATTAACTGAATCGATGGTGCCGGCCCAAGAACCCGTAAAGCCGGCCGATCGTGCTCGCTGTTTGATTTTCCCTTCTTTACCAACTACCCGGCTCATGCGATCGACTTCGCTGGTCATACCTTCCAATTGATCCATCACGTCGTTAAACGTGTCGGCCACTTTTCCACCCAGTCCACCCCACACCCGCGGCAGGCGAACGGTAAAATCCCCCTTGCGCAGCGCAGCCAGCGCGCCGATTAGTGACTGCAAATCGACTTCAAACTCGCTCCCATTTTCATTGTCATGTTGAAAATCCCCATTGCCGTTAACTGGTTGTTTTCCATTGACAATCGGTTCTTCAACGATGGACATAGACATTCCCTTTTCTGCGGGAGAGTGCGGGGTTTCTAGACTAAGAGAGCAAGCCGAAGCGGCTCACCAATAAATGCTGTGGGGGCCCTGGGAGCGGGGTTCATAATCGTCGTAATTTCTGGAGGTACTGCTTCCAGTCCCACCAAATTGGGCAATTACAGACCATCAGCTGGTCGCTCTCCAACCAGATTTGCTCCGCTCGCAAATTGGACTGGCGGAGAACACGTTGGAGCGATTTTCTGAAAATTCCTGTGGTTATAGTGGCGTTTTGCTCAGCCGCGGGGGGCCTAGCACCACGCCACGTAAAGACGGAAAGCTGAAGCTCAGCAAAACGCATTCCTACCCGGTAAAATTGCCCCTCGCGAAAGACCACCTAGGCATGCGTAACAGCGACAGCGTGAGGTTGTTAGGCGGGGGTGCGGCGGCGGGTCATTACGAGGAGAACGATGCCCAAGACGATGGCCAACATTCCGGCGATTGGATTCATGAAGATGGTATGTGGTTGGGATACATCCCAGGCAAAGTATCCCAGTGGGCCGACGACATGGTCGGTGGAAAAGTATGTGAAGCTGTGAATCGAGAGGAGCACGACGCCCAAAATAACCAAAATTAAACCGCCAAGAGAATAAGGACGCATGACCGGTCTCCTTGTGAGGGAATGTTCGGATTCTCCTTGAAGAAATGCCACCGGCCAACCGTGGCGGAGATACAACATATGGCAATTCTTGTGCCTAGGGATGGGAAACCGAGCCCAACGATTGTGACCGCCATTCCCAAACAGGGTGATTTTTACCGCGAATCGCGGACGGCTTGCTGCGAGAGAATTGCGGAAGAGCTATACTTCACTAGATATTAGGCACACTGCTTGCATAGCTAGCAGAAACCTCGACGGAGCGCTGAGCCACTGCACCGGAGGCGAACTGGATTTCGGTGGAAAGGGCATCTCAAATGGCAATCCGCTCGATGTGGAAGGGCTCGATTCGTTTCAGCTTGGTGACGGTTCCGGTGCAGGCGTTCACGGCGGCAAAGCCCAATGAAGGTGAAGTTCACCTCAATCAATTGCACGATAAGTGTCACAGCCGGATTCGGTACAAGAAGACTTGTCCGATTCATGGCGAGGTGCCCAACGACGAAATTGTGACCGGGTACGAATACGAGAAAGATCATTACGTAATTGTGGACCGGGACGAAGTGGAAAAGGCCCAAGCGGATGACCGGTCGATCACGATTGAGAGCTTTATTTCGCCGGAGCAAATTGACCCGATTTATTACGATGGGCGAGTTTACTACCTTGTGCCGGAGACACCGGCGGCGAATCAGCCTTACACGGTATTGTGCCAGGCGATGGAGAAACTAGACCGGTGTGGCGTGGCGATGGTGGTGCTGCATGGGAAAGAACAACTGCTGATGGTGCGACCCATTGAAGGCGTGCTGACCATGATGATGCTGCATTACGAAAGCCAAATTCGGAGTCCGGAAGCGGTGAGGGATGAAGTACCACAAGGTAAGGTGAGCGCCCAGGAGCTGAAATTGGCGCAGCAATTGATTGATTCGTCGACAGACAAGAAATTCGATTTTGCACGTTATCAAGATCGATATACGGATCGACTGAAGACATTGATCCAGTCGAAAATTGAAGGGAAGGAAATCATCGAACCGCCGCAAACGGAAGAGGATGTGCCGATTATCAATTTGATGGACGCGCTACGCAAAAGCGTGCAGAAGACGAAGCAATCGCCCAAGGCGAAGCAGGCGCGTAAGGCGTTGAGTTCGCGGCTATCGCGGGGTGGAGAAACGCAGCGCCAACGGAGGCGGAAAACTTCTTGAGTTTACGCAGGGTTTGTTAGACGACTCGATCTGAATTTGGATAGGCGCGCGAGCGCACGTAAGTGACGATGTGGGCAAGAAAAACGGCCCGTTATCCGAGAATGATAACGAGCCGCGTGAGGGGTGGCTAACGGGACTTGAACCCGTGACCCCCAGATCCACAATCTGGTGCTCTAACCAACTGAGCTATAGCCACCGTAAGGAACCCGACGATACCGTCGGGCGATATACGACCGGACTGATATCGTGTGGGCGATGTTCGCAGCGCGATGGGACCGGCGGGCAGTATTAAAACTGGGCTGGACCATCGAATCACGGATTATATCGCTGCATACGGGCGGCAGCAATTGGAATTAGAGCCGGGCGCGGTGGGTTCCAATTGCCGGGTGTGCGGCGGCACGTTATTCTCGGTGTCTTCACGTCCGACCGCCCGCCGTTTTCCTGCCGGCTTTTCATTGTGCCGAAATCAATCCACCGGTCCATTAGTCTATGAGCACATCTTTGCGGGGGCGCTGGCTGGCGGTTAATTTTGCCGCGACGATTTTTGTCAGTGCGTTTTTGCTATTTCAGATTGAACCGCTGGTTAGCAAATACATTTTGCCATGGTTTGGCGGCACGCCGGCGGTGTGGACGACGTGCCTGTTGTTTTTTCAGACGCTGCTGTTCGGTGGATATGCGTATGCCCATTTCAGCCAAGTGTGGCTGCGGCCGAAGCAGCAGGCGATGGTGCATTTGGGGTTGATTGTGTTGGCGCTGGCGATGTTGCGCGTGGTGCCGAGCGATGCTTGGAAACCGACAGACAGTTTGCAGCCGGTTGGCCGAATTTTGATGCTACTGACGGCTAGCGTGGGATTGCCGTATTTTGTGTTGTCGTCGACGGGCCCGCTCGTGCAGGCGTGGTTTGCGCGGGCGTTTCCGGGCAAAATTCCGTATCGGCTGTATGCGCTTTCGAACGTGGGATCGCTGTTGGCGCTGCTGACCTATCCGTTCTTCTTCGAGCGGATTTGGGACATGCCGCATCAAGCGATGTTTTGGTCGTGGGGTTTCTTTTTGTATGCGGCGCTGTGCGGCTGCGCGGCAGTAGTCGTTGGGTGGGCGCTGCGGTCCACGAAGAGTGCATCGAACGATCCAGAAGTTACCGAGTTGCATACGGCCAATCCGGCATTCATTGAGTTACCGACAGGAAATACGACGGCAGCACCAGGAGCGAATTCTGTGAATGCCGGCGAGGCGCCGCCGGATTTGAGTTCATTTCAAAATCCGACATGGCTGCGGCGGATGATGTGGCTGGTGTTGCCGGCGTTTGCTTCGGTGGCGCTATTGGCGATTACCAATCACGTGTGCACCGACGTGGCCGTGATGCCATTTTTGTGGGTGGTGCCGCTGTCGCTGTATTTGGTGACGTTTATTATCGCGTTCGATCATCCGCGGTGGTATCGGCCGGTGCTGACAGCCTTGTTTACGATGCTGGCGATTTACGTAGTGGCGCTGGCGTTTCACAACGGTCAAGCGGAAGTTGCTTTGTATGACTCGGGTACGCCGGGAAAGATTGCGCATTATCTTAAATTTGGCCGGTTTACGGACGACAACATTCCGAAGCCGGAGCGGCCGGTATCGCCGGGAATTTATTTGGGTTTCATGGTGTACGCGGGATTGAATTTTGCTGCGCTGGTGGGGATTTGCATGTTGTGCCATGGGGAGTTGTTCCGGTTGCGGCCGCATCCGCGCTATTTGACGGGGTATTACCTGATGATTTCGGCGGGGGGTGCGCTGGGGGGCGTGGCGGTGACGCTGATTGCGCCGCAACTGTTCGCGACGTTTTTCGAATGGAATTTGGCGTTATTTTTGGGTTTTGTGATGGCGACATGGCTGGTGCTGCGCGGTATTACGACGACTTGTTGGGGAAAGCCATTGAATCAGCCAAACGTTGCTACGCGCGCGCATTGGTTAATAGGAGCAGCTTTAATTGTGCCTACGCTCGTGGTGACGGGGTTTGGTATTTACGATATTTGCGGATATTTTCAGCGATCGACGCGAGAGGTTTTGGTGCGGGAGCGGAATTTCTTTGGCACGCTGCAGGTGGAAAACTATGACGACAGCAATCCTGATGAACACAGCCATGTGCTGAGGCATGGTCGAATTACGCATGGGTTGCAATATATGAGCGATGATCGGCGGCATTTGCCAACGACGTATTACGCTCCTGAGACCGGCGTGGGGC
>DASXPQ010000427.1:0-3166 GCA_036493575.1 Pirellulales bacterium | reverse complement strand
TTGTACAAGGGTCGATGCGTTGGACGATAGTTATCGGGCAAAACGACCGAGTGAGGCGCTTTTTTAGAAAATCAAGATAGGGATCATTGAGTTTAGACACTCCCACCTCCACGAGTGACGAGTTCCGGGCAAGTCCGTTGTTGCCGCTTTATGAAGCCAACCGCCCTTTGCAGAAAGTTCAGCAAGAGTATCGTTATCAATCCAAAAAATATTAGCCAATTCGCCAGTTGTGGTACAAATATGAAAGTAGAATGTCCATTCGAGTTTCCACCCAACCATGATGCAAGCAAGATCGCCACGAGAAGGACGCGCGCAATTGTCACCGTGCGATTGTCGTTCGCAAAATTCGTGATTGCCCAATCCTGAAGCTGTGGAAGGCACAGTAGCAAGAACATCAATCGGTAAATAAAATTGGTGCCCAGCATAAAAGTGCCGCAATAAATGCCGGCACCGAAAAGGAACGCCGTGCCGACGACGCCGTCTGCAACCGTGCAATCGGAACTCCCGCGCCGAAAACCAATTAGTGCGGTCGTTATGGCGAAAATCACTGTGACGATCGTCAGACTGGTTGGCAGCCATGTATCGGCCAGCCCGAGTGGGCTGAGCCCCGCTTCTGCACGCAGGTGATCTAAACCAAGGAACGGTACTTTGAATCCATACGACAGCATGAATGACGTTGGCGTATTTTGCCTGATGATCAGGATGTAATCTGAAATCGTTCCGAAATAAACCAGTGACACGAGGATAAGAGCAGCAGCGAATGCAAGGGTGCGCCAGTTCAATCGCGCAACGAGCGCAATACAAAAAAGCGGATACAGCTTTAAAACGACGGCCAGCCCAATTAGCCCGCCAGCCAGAAGTGTTCGACTGGTCTTTTGTTCGTTAAGAATGATTGCTGCTCCGCCCACCAAAGCGAAAATAAACAAATCAACGTTCCCTCGCTCTACGCCCATCAGCACCGATGGAGACAAAATAGCCATCGTAGAAACAGCCCCGTCACTTATAGGGCGACCCTTTAAGAGGGCGACCATCACTGCAAAGGCAGCACCAGTCATCAGGATTGAAAGCCAGTTGGAGTCGGCCCCACCTATTCCAAGGCCCCCCAGCCACAACCAAACCGGCGGGTAATTGAATGGAGTTCTCGGGTCGCAGGCATTGAGAATGTAAGCGTTAAAGCCTTTTGAAGCACACTCCGCGTGATCCGTAACTGCATGCATGTCGAAGAAATGCGGCTCTAACGGCGTGACGCCGACGGTGCGCCAGGTCGGATTCCATCCGGTCAAATGTCCAAGATAAAGGAGCAAACACAAAGCGATAAAAGTGGCGCTGACAATTACCGAGCCAGAGCCAATGTACGGCCAGCGCCGGGTTGGTTTGATTTCCATGGGACTCCCAAGAGCGGGCTCGCTCGGACGATTGCTTTTTGGAGCTTAACACTTCAGTTCAGGATTGACGTCACTGGACTAGAGCGGAAGGCTGGCGTGAACTTGCCATTTCGTTTGGAAAATCGAGTCGGCTACAATGGTCTCCATGCCTGTTTTCATTTTCGTCCAAAGTGCTCTCGAATCCGCCGCAGCTTGCGTCCGCTTTGCGATACAGTTTTATATAGTAACTACAGTAGCGGCACTGATCCTAATTGGCTCCGCGCACGCTGACGACGCCGACGATTCCCTGCGCGCGTATGCCGTTAATATCGTGCGACACCCACCAGAATCATGGACCGGCTACGGTGTCTATCTCGGAAATGGCTTCGTCATCACCGCCGCGCACGTCGTTGGGATTGCCGCCATCACCAAGCCGAGCGTTCTAATTGCCGGTCTTGACCTGCCAACAACCGTCATAAAAGAAGGTACGCTTGAGCAGGTGGATCTGACGCTCCTTTCCGTCGACAAGGACAGTTTGCCGATCAGCGTCCGGTCACGTCATATGTCGCTGTGTGAAATGTCACCGCGGCCTGGCGAGCCAGTTATCGTTGCGGTCCCTGAAGGCACGGCGCGATCGCAGATTATGTCGCCGGAGTTGCTACCCCCGAGCTTGCGGACAAATTTTGGGACCGTGATCAGCGACGTCGCGACCACCGGAAATTCGGGATCCGGCGTGTTCGATGCGAAGCACAAGTGTTTGATCGGTATTATGAGCCGGAAAATCCAAGTTCGCGCTCACAATGATCCAGGAGGAAGCTTAAAAGATCTTGCCAAATACTTCGTGCCGGCCTCGATCATCCGTACCTTTATCCCCGCCGAGAGTCGCTTTTAGGTTTCTTCGGCTTGTAGGTTGTTTGGTACATTTACGGGTTTGGTTTCTTTGCGATAGTCAGGCAGCGGCCGACTTCCGACGCCAGGCGAGCAAGCCCAACACGCCGAGACCGCTGGCGAAGAGAGGGAGCGCAGCCGGCAGCGGCACCGTCCCGATAATTTCAGTTCCGAAAAACGGTGGACTGTTGGCAAAACACAAAGAACAGGAGCCGTCTCCAATTTCTTGATTTCCCCCCACCCCGCCGCTAAAAGCAATGCCCGAAAACCAAATCACCGCATATTGAAGGGCAGCATTTTGAAAGGACAAAGAAGAGAGAGATGGACTGCTAAAATTAAATGACAACATCGTCGAGGTGGCCGCTAGAAGGTTGCTTCCGAGAGCAACCGACGAATTGCTATTGGTCAAGGTAAACGCGGTCCCACCGTTAGTTGCTGGAATCGTCAAACTCCAGTCTATAATGTCTCCCGAACTCAAAAAACCGGTATTGCCATCAGTTGTGATGAAGCCGGTGACCCCTAACACGTTACCCGGTGTATTATTGACGTTGTAGGTTGTTGCTCCCGCCGGCCTCACATTGAGCAGAGCCACGCACACGAGGACCCCAAATAATTTTGACTTCATTACCACGCCCTCCACTCAACCGCTCCACAGTTTCCAAGTCGGCCCTGCTCGAGCCGCAGTTAACGCCAAAGTCCTATTCCAATCGTTGGATGAATCCTAGTCAAGCCCGTCGAAGTACGCGAATGAGAGTCCGGAACCATTGCACGGATCGCGTCCTTGACCATAATGCTCGCGCTGAAGCGGAGATCAATATTCGACGCCCCGGTCGGAATGTCCACTTTTCCTCCAATAGCAACCATTTTCTGCAGCAAAAGACGGCGATGGGGCAAGGCGAACATTACCACGAACG
>DASXPQ010000426.1:0-2040 GCA_036493575.1 Pirellulales bacterium | reverse complement strand
TGGGAAATGTCGTCGGCAATGTATCGGGCCATCCGGTGATGCAGCTTGATGATTTGCTGGTGGCGCTGCGTTGTGCCGAGGCGGCACAAAAAGGAGGCATTGACGTTTCCATTGATCCCACTCCGGCGGGTTTGCAAAATTTGCGCGCCTATCTCGACAAGCAGCAGGGCCAAATCGGTCCAAACCCCAAGGGCACCATTGCCGGCATTGAAGAAGCGCTGGGCCCGCAAACGATAAGCATTCACGGCGTTCCGACGAACAGTCGGTTTGCCAATGTGTTGGTGGCGGCCGACTATCGGATGAAACGGCTGGCGATGGATTTCGAACCCTCCCCGGTGAAAGGCATGCCCAGCTATCTGGAATTAGTGGCCCCAGCGGCGCGTGGAATGCCCAACATGATGCCCCGCTGGTGGCTGGCGCCGCGTTACGAGCCGCTGGCGACCGATGGTGATGGCCTGGCCTGGGAAATCCGCGGCCCCGGCGTGCAATGCATGGCCGAGGAAGATTATTTCAATAATTCAGGTCAGCGGCAAACTACTTCCAAAGCCAATCCGGCCGCGCAGAAATGGGCCGACTCGATGACCAGCCATTACCAGGAGCTATCGCAGAAGGATGCCGTATTCGGCGACTTGCGTAATTGCATGGACCTGGCGGTAATTGGCGCACTTGTAATGAAAGAGAACATGCTGGACAAAGTCGATCTGCATCCGCAGTTTTTGTACAACACGGCTCAGTTGCCAACGGTGGGTTACAATCCGCCGAAACAGGTCGACAGTAAAGCCAGCTTCGTGAAGAAAGGACGAAGCTACGTGATTAGCGCCTCAGGCGGTGTGCAATTCCAACCGTGGGAAATGTTGGTCAAGAAAGAAGTTTCGCCGGCGATCGATCCAATTCGCACCGCCGCCGTCAAAACGCGCAGTGCCAACTGGTGGTGGAATTAGCGCCACCGCATCGCGCCACCATTCAATCCCGCTTAGCCCCGGTCTCCAGGCCGGGGTTTTTTATTGGCCGCGGTTAATCCGCCGACGGCAAATCCAGTTCAGTATGCGCCGCGATTTAACCAGCAATGGCAATTGGGGAAAGCAGCGCGAGGCACCATGCACACATCTTTATTGCACTCCATGCCACGGTCAATTGGTGCAGGAACTGCCCGCTGGCCCGTTTCGATGCGTTGGCAGAATTTGCTATTCGCCCATTGGCCAATCGAGCCGAAAAAAATCCGCCCGCTCCTGCCCACTGGCCTGGAACTCGACACTTATGACGGTTGGGCATGGATCGGCATCGTGCCATTCCATTTAACGAGCCACCTCAATTGGATGCCGTTTGTTTTTGAATTCCCGGAAGTCAATGTTCGAACATATGCCAACTATCACGGCAAAACAGGCGTGTGGTTTTTCAGCCTTGATGCCAGCAGCCGCCTGGCCGTGATCGACCGGCATAGCGCTTCCCGCTGGATTCGTTTCTCCAGCCGGTGAACACTTCTTACAGCAGCAATTGAAATGCAATATGGTCCGATTGGCGAGAGCTTTCAAGCTGAACCGGCCTCGCTTGAACACTGGCTCGTGGAGCGATATTCGCTCTTTGCCCCCGACCGTCGGGGAAGAATCGCAATTGCCCACGTCGCACATTCTCCGCGAACGTTGCGCCGCGCTCGAGCGATAATCGAATTTAACACATTGTTCTCGCGCTGGGAGCCGAAATTCCTTCCCGTCCGCTGCTTCTGCACTGGGCCGACGAAGTCTGCGTGGCCGCCACCACGCCTTACTGAATCAAGCCGAATTGCCGAAATCGTAGCTAACCCGTCAACTGATTCAGCAATAATGAAAACTCCAACGGATTTTGCAGCAGGCTGCTGGAGAAGTTATCGACGTAGTTGATTTTGCCGGACGAATTCTGATTGTCGCGGTTCAGCGACCAGATCGAAATGCGATCGATCCCGTGCTGCTGGGCGAAGGTCAGCATTTTCTGCGCGTCTTGCTGGGTAAATACTTCGGTCTGAATATCGTTCATGCCAATCATCGGCGTCAGTCCGATTTTGCC
>DASXPQ010000425.1:0-6077 GCA_036493575.1 Pirellulales bacterium | reverse complement strand
GCCGATGCAGGTGGTCGCATTTTGGACCGACGCAGTGCAAAACCAAGCTGATAAGCCGAAAAGCACTCGCGGATTCGGTGGACGGCTGTATTTCTACGGCAAAGATCCGAATAAGCCGGTCAAGGTGAAAGGCAATTTGGTGGTGTATGCGTTCGATGAGACCAACCGTGATCCGAAAAACGTTATTCCCGACAAGAAGTACGTCTTCACGCCTGAGCAGTTTCAGAGGAAATACAGCAAGAGCACCTTAGGCGATTCCTACAGCGTGTGGTTGCCCTGGGATGAAGTGGGCGGGCCTCAAAGGCAAGTTAGCCTGGTGGCGCGGTTCACGTCTGAGAAGGGCGAAATGATCACGAGCGATGAAGCCCATCAACTTCTGCCGGGTACAGCGCCAGATAAGAAGGCCCCGGCGGCGGGTTCGGCCAACATTACGCTTGACGGCCAAAGCATTGGATTGCCAGTGGTACCGCCGATGCCGTTTGGCGCGGTTCAAGCAGGGCAATCTGGAATTCAACTTGCGGCATATACAGAGCCCCTGGAAAACGGCGGCGCGCCAAAAACGTTCAGCGTTATGCAGGCGTCCACGGGCGCTGCGGTATCGCAAGCGACCGCGGGGCAAGGGGCGGGCCCGGTCCCGGGGCCAGAATCGTACGCAGTGGATCCGACCGTGCCGCGCATGAGAACAACGACGATTTCCGTGCCGCAAATGCCGCGTCCACGGTTTACGTCACCCGAGATGCAGTCCGGCCCGACGGCGATGAATGTTCAAGGCGCGGGCTTCAATTCCGGCATGTCAGCGCAACCAGCGGGAGTAAATTTCGGGGCGATGCGCAATCAATTGCCGATGCAGAATCAGATTCCAGTGCAAATGCAGCCGGCGATGCAGATGCCGATGAACAGTCAGGGACAGGCGTTTGTGCCAGGGCAACTACCGATACAGAAAACGCCTGCGCAAAGCCAGACTTACGTGGGCCAAAACGCAAACCCCAATTTTACGGGGCAGACAGCCTTCACGGGGCAGGCAATGCCGGGGCAGCAGAATCCGGCGGCGATGAACCCGGCAGTGGTAAATCCGATGATGATGAACCGGCCGGCAGCGAGTGGTCCTGGGGCACCGGCGGGGACTGCGACGGCAAACGCAGCTCGTTCCGAATTTGATAAACTCCGGGCTCTAGGAGGGCCAATCTCTCGGCTAGATTCCGATCGTGGTCAGTGGCCACCACCCCATGTAGAACAGCCGTCGACCCTTCCATTTGCACCGCAATTGGCCCAACAGCAGTAATGCCGCGAGACTTCGTCAGCTCGCCAGAGAGCTTTTGGCTGAGCTTTGATGGCGGCTCAACGGGATGATTGAAATCGACGGAGTAGGTCGTTCGGACAACTGCGCTGGCGCGCGAATTATTTCCTTGCCCGCCGCCGAGCTGGTTTCCACGATTTTGGCGATTGTTTTGTTGGCCGAATTGGTTCAAACCGGGATTAGCACCGTAGGCTCCACCGCCGTACATTCCACCTAAGCCATTCTGGCCGGCCGCTTGCTGATTGAGAGCGCCGACGAAACTGCCCAAACTGTTTGGATTCATGCCGGCAAAGGCCTGCGTTTGAAATCGACCGCCGCTGGTACCGACGCCGCCCAGGTTTTGAAAACCGGCGCCGCGGCCTGTGCCGAAACCTCCGCCGCCGACGGGCCCGCCAAAACCGTTCGAGCCGCCAGTTAATCCGGCGCCAGAGCCGATGCTTCTTTGGCCGAAGGCGCCGTTGGAACTCATGCCGCCCGAGTTGCCGCCACCGAATCCGCCGCTGGTACCGCCCATGCCTCCGGTTCCGCCGCCGAATCCTCCGCCACCACCGAAGCCACCCATGCCGCCGCCGTATTGGGCGCGGGCGCTGCTGCCGGCAAGCACCCAGCCGACAATGGCCAGCAAAACAACCTGTGTGGCGAGCTTATTCATTTGCCGAATTATATGCCTTGTTGGCCGATTCGCAAACTGCTTATTTTTCTGTTGCGTACGTCCGCAACAAAAACCCGATAAACGACCCCCTGCGCCTCTATCCGCTCGCAACGCAGCTTAACATTAACAAAACGACGATACCGCTCCGCAATCTGCCCGACACAGCCAGCATATTCAGCAAAGTTTAAAGTTCATCGGCGGGCATGGGGGTGGCATCGCGGAGATTATCGCCCACGGATACCTGCACCTTTTTGCCTTCGGTGGTAATCACGGCGTCGCGGACGCCAATTTTTACGACTTTACATTTCAAATCGCCGACGGTGAAATCGTCGCCTTCGTGGAGCTTAAGCAACTCGCCGGTGGTTTTCACCAGAACCCAAATTTGCGGCTCATCGTTTTGCTCGATGATGCCGGTGACCGTGGCGAATTTGGCTGCATCGACGGGCTGACGTTTGATTTCGGTTTTGACCGGCTGGGCGCGCGGCGGCAGGTATTCGGAAAACAATTTGCGATCGCTAATGGCTTTCTCATAAGCGGCAACATTGCCCAGCGGTAATTGATCGAGACGTTGGCTGCTGAGTTTATCTTTGCGGTCGGCGCCGGGGAGGAGCAGAGCTTCGATCTCGATGGTTACATCGAGCGCTTTGCTGTCGGCCCGCGGCTTGACCAACAATTGCCGAATCTTATGAAGTTGATTGGAGCAGTAGAACTTGTATAGGAACTGCACCAATTGATTCATCGAAACATCACTGTCGGCCTTGATTTGATAACCGTACTTTTCGAAAGTGCCGGTGTGACCGATGGTTGATTGTTGCTGCACCGTGGCGGAGGCCAGCTTGGCATCGTCGACCAAATGCAACAGCCAACTTTGATACAGCGATGGAGCTTGTTTGACGTCGCTCGGGAGCGAGCGGCGGTTCCAGTCGGCCATTTTCTTCATGGCGCGGTTGCCGGCGTCGAGTTTATTTTGCTTTTGCTGGATTTTTTGATTTAGATCGGTCAGTTGTCGATCGCGATCGGCAAACTTGCCGGCGATGCTGTCGAAGACGTAGTACACGGCGAGCAAGCCCACCATGGCGGCGACACCAATCGCGAGGAGTTTTTCGCGTTTGTTCATGGCGTGGTGGCCTCCGAAGAGGGCGCCGACTGATCTACCGGCACGGCACTTTTAGCTTGCACATTTGTCGCCGTTGTTGTTGCCCCGGATGTACGTTGTGGGGATACTGGCGGAGCTGAAGTTTTCGCGGGGTTGATACGGATGTCGGTTTTCACCTGCCAGGGATAATCTTTGTGGCCGCGATCGTCCTGGACGGCGCTGCGAGGGGTGACCTCGTGCTGATCGTCGCGGAGTGATTGCGGGAGTTGCTCCACGATGCTGGTGTTGCGAGCCAATCCTTCCACGTGCAAATTGGCGGTGTTCTTTAAATAGTCGCTGGGCGTGCTTACGAGTGTGAGCATGAGATCCTGAGCGGGCGGCACTTTGGCGGCCAGCCGGGCCATTTCGTCGAGCCAATTGACGTCGGCACCGAGCCACTTTTCCACTTCAGCAGCTTTTTTCAGGTTGTCGTCAGCAAGTTTGGCACCTGGATCCATTTGTCGCAGGCGGTCGTTGGCGTCTGCAATTTGGCTGTCCAAGCTGCCAAGCTGCAGCCAGATCCAAATCGCACCGATTCCGACCAGCAATACGGCCGCCGCTGCCGCAATCGTCCACTGACGCCGTTTGCTGGGCGCGACTGGCCTGCGCCGCGGATTGAGAAAATCGATGGTGGCAATGCCCGGTTCGCCTTCGTCCATTAGCATGCCAATGAGCGGGGCAAAACGGCTGGCATGTTCGGGCATGTTCCGCCGTAAGTCGCCACTAACGGTGCAGCAGGTTAGTGGATTGAAGACTTCCGTCGGCAAATCTAATTCTCGACCGATTTCGCGGGCTAACAAACCTTGGGCGGATCCTTCGCCGCACAAGAATACTTGCTCAACCTGTTGACCATGGCTGCGGGCATGGACGGCGGCAATCGTGCGGCGAATTTCCGGAAGCAAAGCGCGGAGCGGATCACTTTGCAGAGCGTCTGACGGTAACCGTGCGGTGCGCATGAACACGACCGAGTCGCCCGCCAATACGGTCAGGTCAGCTTCTTCCTTAAGCAAATCGACAAGCAGCCGGAGTTTTTGGTTGCTCCCGGGTCGGGCTCGAGACAACAGCGAAGCCGCCGCACAGGGCCGTAAGATCAAACGTGAAGGAGTGAGATTCGCGGCCTCGCAAGTGATTTGGATTTCGCCCACCAGTTCCGGTGAAATAGCGGCGGCCAGCACGGTTAGGGCCTCGCCGCTTTCGCCCGGCAAGGGAATGAAGTCCAGCGGCCAATCGTCGGTCAGCGTATTGAATTCGCGTTCTGCCTGAAACCTGACCAGCTCGGGCAATTCTTCCGGCGGTGCGGGAGGAAGAGTCAGGTTTTTTAATTCGATGTTCGCACGGCCGACTGCGACCAACGTTTTGCCGCGGCGGATTCCGCGGGCGGCTAGTGCGTCGCTGATGCGACGGCCGATGGCGCCCAGATCGTGCTCGCCACTCATCGACATAGGACCGGCAGATTCCGCGGGAGCATTTCCGTGCGGGCGAACGTTCGGCAAGGCAACCGCGAATGCTTGCTCCAACACGATGCTGCCACGGCGCACATCTGCCACGGCCACGCGGGCTTCAGCATCGTCCCATTCAAGTGCGAGGAGTTGCGGCATAGGTCCGTAGATGAGAGCTAAATTGTGGGAACCGACGCCGGTTATTGGGCCGCTCCGACGCCCAATGTGTCTAAGGGGAAGCCGCGGCCCAAATGGGTCATATCTCTCCAGAATACTATGCGGGGGAGCGTTGTTGTGCCGCTGGCTGCGGTGGTTTGGGCGGTATTTGAGGTGCTGCTTCCCGAACTGCTGCTGGGGCTTTGAGATGTGCCGTTTGAAGTCTGAGAAGTATTGCTAGTCGAACTTTGAGAATTACCGCTGGTCGAAGCTTGGGTGCCGCTGGACCCGGATTGGCTGGAATTCGACGGCGGACAAGCGTCAATGATCAACTGGGCTCGACTGGATGTGCCGCCCTGATCGTAATAGCCGACAATTTGTGCGCTATAAACACTGCCTCCGGCGGTGATGTAAGGTATTAGCGACTTCATTTCGTCTAGCGTGACAATGCCGTCGGTATAGAGCCACGTTTCGGAGCGTTGTTCCGGATGCTGTCCGGTGTATTCCACTTCGCGGTTGGCAAGGATGGCATCGACCGTGTCGCTGGTCATGCCGGGAATGCCTAGCAACAAAGTGCGCGAGGCCTGGTTGATGTTGATGCGGCCCGGGAACGACGTGGCAGAACTGGTGCTGACGTAGTCCATCAATTGCGGCAGATACTGCATTGCCTCGGTGGGATCTGCGGAGAATGGACATTTTAAAGTGACGGTTGTTAACGTCGGTTTACCATTGACCGTTGTGGTTTTTTGCACTTTTACCACAGCCCCGATTAGGTCCATCATGCTGTTGATGGTCGCCTTCGGTTTTAATTTGCTGAGATCGCCGAGGTCGATTTCGCCTGGGGATACTTGATTGGTTGCCCCGGAACCGCCGAGGCCTCCCTCACCGCCAAGGCCGCCGCCTCCGATTCCGCCACGTCCACCACCGCCACCGAATCCGCCTCCGCCAAAACCACCTCTGCCACCGCCAGCGCCGCCGCGACCACCTCCGCCGCGGCCGCCAACTCCGGTGCCCGGTGGTGGAGCTTGTCCGCCGCCGCCATTTCGACCACCTGGTCCACCCTGCCCTGCTCCGGCACCAGCGCCGCCACGTCCTCCAGTGCCAGAACCACCACGGGCACCACCAGCGGCTGCGCCGCCGGCGGTTTGGAAAAAGGCGAAGTGGAATGGTGACGGACGGTGGTTTTGCGTTTGCGAATCGTTAGTGTCCGAAGTTTTTGGTTGCGTGCCGCCAAATAATCGGTATGCCAAAATGTAATTCACCCAATCGTCACTAAATTGCGCGGTCTGCGATAGATCGTCATGAAGCTGCTGCAGATTGTTGCCGTTGATGTTGATTTTTGGTGTGACGCCGTCTGGTTGCACATTGGCTTCTCTACCGTGGAGAGTCAGATAAGCA
>DASXPQ010000424.1:0-7362 GCA_036493575.1 Pirellulales bacterium | reverse complement strand
CCGATTGCTAATACCAACGTCACCACGAAGCCACGGGTTAACAGGTTATTCATATGATGTAGTACTGTAGTTGCATGATGCCGACAAAAAAGTCGTCCCAAACAAGGTTGCGAGCGCAGCGGTTTTTTTATCCGAACGGATATGGAACGGCGAACGGTAGTCCCACAGCCGTGCTGTGTCGCCCCCAATGCAGGGGACGGTCGCTAGCTGCCCCCCATGGCTAGCATGCTTTTCTTGTAGATAAATCTTCTTTATCTGTTGTGGCACACCACTTGATGATCAAAATGATAACTTCGCGCCACTCAAAAATGCGCCGTAATTGCACTCCAATCTTGCTGCCGCGCGGCATTCCCATTGGCGAGGAAGACCACCACCGACAGCCGGGATGACCGTGCGTATTCGCCCAGGATTGCCGGCGTTACTCGCTCAAGGGTCAACTGTTTTCGGCCACGCTGAGGTGCTACATTTCTGTGTATGCGAAAAGGCATCGGCGTATCACCAGGCGTGGCCGTGGGCACGGCGTATTGTATTCACGAAATCTTCGTGAACCCGAACACTCGTCGGTTGGCGGAGGCTGAAGTCCTTCCCGAACTGGCCCGGTACGAAAAAGCCCGCGAGGCGACCGCCGCGGACTTGCGTGCCTTACACACCAAGGTTTCCAGCCAAGTCAGTCCCGAACAGGGCGCCATCTTTCTTGCTCACGAATCGATTTTGCATGATCCGGCGCTCACCGAAAAAATTCGCCACGGCATCGTTGACGAGCGGCTTTCCGCGCCCGCGGCTCTGCACAGTGTGTTAAATGAATACACCAGTCTCTTCGCGCGGACCAAGGACGAATACATCAAGGAACGTCTGTCCGATGTGCGCGACGTCGTTATTCGCCTCAGCGGCCATCTTTCCGAGATGCTTCAGGCAAACACGCCGCCGGTCGCCGGACCTCTGATTCTCGTGGCGGAAGAACTGCTCCCCTCCCAAGTGGTCATGCTCGGGGAACGCGAGGTTGTTGGCGTCGTCACCCAAGCCGGCGGCGAAACCAGCCATGCGGCCATTTTGGCCCGTAGCCGTGGCATTCCGGCAGTCTCCGGCGTGCGCGGCATGCTCAAGCAAGTAAAAACCGGCGACACCATTGTCGTCGACGGTCGCGAGGGACACGTTATCGTGAATCCCGATGCGGAAACCGCGGCTGCCTATCGCAAATTGCAACGCGAATTTTTCGATCTGAAGGATCATTTAGCCGAGAATCGCAAGCAGAGCGCCGTCACCGCCGACAAAATTGAAGTCGAACTATTGGCCAACATCAACAATCTGTCCGATGCCAAAGCCGCCGCCGCAATGGGTGCGTCAGGCGTCGGTCTGTTTCGCACGGAGTACCTGTTTCTCACCCATCCCGATGTGCCGGACGAAGAGGAACAGACATCCGCTTACAAAAAAATCATCGCTGCCAGTCCAAACCACCGCGTTACCATCCGCACATTGGATTTGGGCGGCGACAAAACCATTCCGTACCTGGGACATGCCCGCGAAGCCAATCCGTTTCTCGGCTGGCGCTCCATTCGCTTATCGTTCGAACATCCTGAATTCTTCGCTACGCAAATACGGGCCGTGTTGCGCGCCGCCGCCGGGCCAAAAAAACGCGTGCGATTGATGTTCCCGATGATCACCACGTTGGAAGAAATTCGCAAAGTTCGCAGCATGGTCGATCGGGCCAAGCGCGAGTTGGCCAAGCAAGGCCACCCCTGCGGCAACGTTCCTATCGGTTTGATGCTCGAAGTGCCGGCCGCTGCGGTGATGATCGATTCGCTGATCGAGGTCGTCGATTTCGTCTCCATCGGCTCAAACGATCTGGTGCAATATCTGATGGCAGCCGACCGCGATAATCCACGCGTCAGCCATCTTTGTCAGCCGCTTAGCCCACCGGTGTTGCGCGTCCTGGCAAGCGTAATTGCCGCCTGCAATCGAGCCGGAAAACCGGTTACGCTCTGTGGCGAGATGGCTGGCCGCCCGCGGGCCGTGGTGTTGCTGTTTGGCATGGGCCTGCGCAGCTTCAGCATGAGCCCCGCATTTATTCCAACCATCAAGGAGCTGATTTCGCACCTTACCCAGGCGAAGGCGGAAAAAATTCTGCAGCGCGCAATGAAGCTAAAGACCACCGCTCAGGTAATTCGCTTGATGGAGCAGCAAATTTCCGAATTGGCGCCAAACGTGAAGCTGCTCGACACGGCATAATCGCTCCATCGATAACATTGCGTCAGCACCCGGATCGTAATCAATGATCACCAGTTGACCAATAAAAAAGCCCAAGGGTCGCAACCCTTGGGCTTGGCAGCGGGTCTTTATTTCGTGTATGACTCGGCCAGATTTCAAACGTCTTCCTCAGCGTTCGGTGCTCGACTGCCAATTGCCATTGCTCGTGGAATCGGCCGACCATCCGTCCTTGGAATTTAATTCTTGATCGTTCGTTTGATGATACTTGACCGGATGAAACACAAACGGCCGGTCCGCTGTGTTAAACACGGCATGCGTCACATTGGCCGGTCCGATGATTTCTGCCGATGTCGTCCGGCTCTGCGGGTCTAAAAGTCGTGGAGCGCTGCCGGAATTATTGTCGGGAATCGGCGCGGTTGGCATTAACGACGAATTGCTTTGCGGTGCCACACTGGTGGGCTGGAAGGTATTGGGAGCGGCACTGGTCGGAGGCGCCGGCGTGGGCGATCCCAAGTAGGGCGCCGACATTCCGGGCGAGCTCATCGCAGGAGCGCCCATCGCAGGCTGAGCGTAAGACGGTTGAGTGTACGCAGGTTGCTGCGTGTACGCTGGCGGGTTGTACAGTGACGTACTTGTCATCGCCGGCGCTGTAGCCATTGTCGGCTGAGCATACGCTACGTTAGAGCCGCCTCCACAAGTAGCACATCCGCTGCTTGGGGCCGCCACGGTCGCACCGGTGTAATATGGCGAGTTGTAGGCCGCACCGCACGTTGTGCAGGCCGGAGCGGCGTAGTTCAACTGCGTCGCCACCGGCCGGTAGGTCGTGTACGGCACCATCACAGGCCGCCGCACATAAGATGTTACGGGCTGCATTACCGTTTGGGCGCCACCGCATGGATCGCAGGTATTTACCGCTTGGCATGTCGTGCAGGGTACGCATGCATATTCGGTGCGATAGTTCGTTTGTGGCACATAGCTAACCTGTTGCGGGCAAACCGCGCAGGCGGGTGGCGGCACGTAAGTCGCCGGCTTGGGTTTGAACCAACCGCACCAATCGCAAAAGCAGCACGCCTGAGTCGGCTCAGCGCCGAGCAACATTGCGCTCATCGCCATTGCCGACATACCACGGGCAAACATCTTGAACATCGCATGACTCCGATACAAAGCGGGGCTCTACTCTTGTTAAAACCGTGGGTCGACGGAATGTCAATTGGCGGACGGTCTACAGTGGCTATTTGGAAGAACATTACTCGTGGGCAGCGCTGTTGCATTACACAAGGTGTGCCGGCAAGCATTGCAATCCACGCGTTGACTTCTTCCATCATTGCGAACCGTGCGCCGAAGCGCGACGGAGCGCATCTGATGCACCAACCGTATGCCCAAGCCTAGGTTAAGAAAACAGACGCCTGGGACGCACGAAAAGAATTTGTACGACGCATAACAACCGCAACGAATGCGTTGTAATTGTTACAATCGCTACAGACGTACCGATTCGCCTGCCCGCTGCTTGCCATAAGTATTTCTCCGTTGCTCGAACAGGTGGTACAGCGCAAACAGCGTTTCCCGCACATTGCCGCCATGATCGTTGAATGCGGCGGCAACTTCGTCCGCATGAATCAATCCATAGTGCGACGGCAACATATCGTCAACCAAGTGCTGAACGGTCGGCAAGCTCGCAGCTGTGCGAAACAGCACTGGAATCTTGCCGAGGCCCGAATCAGCATGAGCAGTGACCAATAACGCCCATTCGTTCCTGCGGCAACACGCCGATAAACGATGGCGGGACCACCAAGTAAGCTGCTCGTATCCATCGATAACTAACAATGCACGTGGAGTACTGTTGGATATTTCATCCGACGGCACCTCACGACGCGAAATCGGAAGGCATTGTTGAAGTAAATCTGCGGGGAATCTTCGCTGGCCATCATGAAGTGAAATTCGCCGCACAGCAATTCCCATTTGCTCGATGAGCGGAATGATCGTCGCTACAAGTGTTGATTTCCCACTTCCATGGGGCCCAACGATCGCGCTGCGCCAGTCGTTTGCTTGGAATTGCCGGACGATCTCCGCCGCTGTTCGGCCTTGCGGAAACAAATACGCCATTGCTCCTGGCCGCACCCACCGCGTGGCAAATGGGTTGGTCAATCGACGATTTGGCGTTTCGGATGTGATTGCGTTCATATTGTCGCCATGCCCTCCGCTTGTACCAACGGAATATTTCCGAGTTGAAAGGCTCGTTCGGCTACAAAATCGCGCCCTTGCCGTAAAAAAACTCGCACCCGCACACACCAACAAATCTTTACCGACACCCCCTCATAACTCAACGGACTGTTTGGCAACACTGTTTGAAACCGCCGCCGTTCCTGCAAATTCAATTCAGGCACATCGTCCACGCTCAAACGTTCGAAATAATGGACTCCCATATCTTCGTCCCCGGTCCCTTCCGTGAACCACAACACGGAGGTCTCCACAACTCGTACGTCGGCGTGATCTACGGCGTCGATTTGAAAGGCTCCTGCCAACACTTCGCCCGAGCCAAAGACCTGCTGGCCCCTGTCGATTTGAATGCTGATCAGCGGTTGGCGGAGCGCTTTTATCATTGTGACAGAACTCTGTAATGGTCCTTCAGACGACAAGTTCACTTTCCAATTTCGTTGATCGCTCGTCCGTCTCGCTCGTCAATCGCTCCGGCGGATATACCACGACGGGAAAGTTTCGCTCAAACGCCGGCCAGCCCTCCGCAACGGCCCGCACTGCAAGTGTCCATTGCACCTGATTGTGGTCAGCCGTAAACGAGTGCATTGCGTCGTCGGGCACGCGTAAGTCGCAGTGTGCCTCCAACGGCTGGCCTGGAAGAATCTCCAAGTTATCTTGATGAAATAAAGTTCGCGAAAAGACGATCCTGCGGTCGGTCCGCGTATCCGTCCCCTGGCGATATGCCGCTTGTTCGGTGCACTGCAGCAGGATATCGATTGATTTCAAAGATAAATGGCCCCCTTGGGCTAAATAAAGTTCGTAAGTTCCGCCTGGCAGCAGCGGATGGTCGGAAATCTCCGCAAACGTTTGACCGACTCCCGTAACAATGAGCAGCTCGCGGACAAAGTAATAAATCAGAAATCCGCCCATGAGCAGAAACGGAAATACCAACAAATCGAGCCGCCAATCGCCCGCTCCATGGAAATGTCGACGGACGGCCAGTACTGTAAATACCACCACAATTCCGTTCCAAACGATGCATACCACCGTTGCGCCGAACAATCGCCACCCCTGCGAATTGCTACTGGGCAGGCGATACTTTAAATGTGTGCCAGGGCTATTGATTAAATCAGCATCGTGCGGAATGGTGGGGAAATCTTTGGCCCGCGCGTTGATCTCTTCAAACAAATCGATGCGGCCCAGTTGCCCGCGCGCAGCTTGATGTTCCGGCGATTTGTCCCAGTACCAAAGCGCATACGCCAGCCCAGCGCCGCCAATCAACATGAACCCAACCGGTGCTAACAGCAACATCCAAAACCACAAACTGTACCCACGCACCAGCACCGCTACCTCCGGATTGAGCGGATCGTACCAACACGGATACGTCTCACCAACCGTCAGCAGATCCAATTGCGCTTGTGCGTCGGTCACATTGCTGAACGTCGTGCCGGCAATGTCGTACGCCCAAATTTCGTCCGGCGATTGTTCGTAACGAATTCTTGCCCGAGGCGCAAACACCGGATTGCCATTGCGGTCGATCCGTTCCTCAACCCGTTTGTCTAGTACAACAGCCGTCGTCTCGACAAACTCGTGATTTGCGCGCCACTCTGGAATAACGGTGCGCGTTAAGAGCAACACAAAAAATGCAGAGCCCAAGAACAGCAGCAGCGCGAAGAACAATATCTCTCCTGCGCTCCCCAGAGTTTTGGACCCTGTGTGGCGATGACCGCGCTTCTTACCGAACATCCGAAACGATCGAGCCACGGCGTGTTAGCAACTTTACTTTGAGTTGTAGAGGAGGTCCGCGCGTCGCCCCGTAACCTCTGGAATTGAGTTTATAGCCTATAGCATCCGCGCACAAATAGGCCCGAGCGTTGGGACAAAACGCCAACAACCTAGCTGAATGCGGACCGTACTCAGCGAACCATAGAAAACTAGGCCATACTCTCTTCCGGTTGCCGGCTGCGGCGATAAAACCCGATGCTTTCCAGCGCTTTGTATACCTCTTCCAAGGTCTTTTCACCAAAGTTAGAAATACTTAGCAAGTCCTCGCGGGTGCAATGCAGCAAATCATCGACCGTAAAGATACCCCGCTCTTCCAGGCAGTTGGTCGTCCGAACAGAAAGGCCGATTTCCGCGGTGCTCATCTCGAGCCGTTCGGCCATATCATCCTGAGGATTAGAAATCGTATTTAGCGGAATCCGAGTCCGACTCATGGGTTCCCTCCCGTGCAAGCAAAAACATCCCGGCGCACGACCCCACCATGAGTTCGACGACACGCCGGATATTGAACGACAGTATAGCAATTATCGCTATTTCGCCAACAGCCTGCTCCAAATTTCTCGAAAATTCTTCAGCGCAATCGCCGACGTCAATCTAATCTGCCTCGCTTGCTAGCATGTCCACATCGTCTTCGCTTCGTCGTTGCTAGCGGTATACTGATGTATGGTAGCGCTCAGGTCAGTGATCAGTACCGGCAAGCACCTCCATGCTCCACGAAGAACTCACCGAAGCTCAGTTAGCGGCCGTTCACCATGTCGACGGTCCGCTGCTCATTCTCGCCGGTCCCGGCAGCGGAAAAACGCGCGTCGTCACGCATCGTATTGCACACCTGCTTGAGTTGGGTATCCCGGCCCGCAACATCGTGGCCCTCACCTTCACCAACAAAGCGGCCGACGAAATGAAGCGCCGCGTGGGGCTACTTGCCCCCTTGGCTTCCGTCTGGATGAGCACCTTCCACCGGTTTTGTGCCCGGCTATTGCGCGAATACGCCCCGCATGTTGGCCTGCCGGAAAACTATTCCATCTACGACACGTCCGACAGTCTGCAGGCCCTCAAGCAGACACTGGATTTGCTCGATCTGGATCTCACGCACACCACACCCGATCGAGTTCAATCGGCTATCAGTTGGGCCAAAAACAATCTCATTACTCCCGAGCAATACGAGCCTCGCCGTGGCAG
>DASXPQ010000423.1:0-3183 GCA_036493575.1 Pirellulales bacterium | reverse complement strand
CGCCACGAGGATTATCGATGTCGAACGTCTGGCCGACGCCGCCATACAAATGCAGGCTGTACAAAGCCGTGTTTTGATCGAGCACGACCGGAATGGGCGGGGCGCCCTCGGTGGTTGAATTATTGTGGTTTGCGTTTGCGTCACTTTGCCGATCGAGCAACAGCCAAGGATTTTTTTGCTGCTCAGGAGATTTTGCGGCAGTAGCAGTCCAGGCAAAGCCGCCGTGGTCGATAAACTCTTGTGTTGCGCCGAGAACTCTTGGCTGGCGCGGCTGATAAAGGTTCAAGCAACTGGCGTCGTCGCCCGCCTGTAGCCGTAGCGAGAAAATATTAGCGCCATCACTTTCGGCATCTACCAGTGTTTTCTCCGGCAGCCCGCTAAAGCCGAGTTCGGATCGGGAGTCGGCGGAGTTTAGATTTTGATAGATCGGCTGATCGCTTTGCGCGATCAAGGCAAAGCCGCCATCGCCGCTATCAAGCGTCGGGCCGTGCGTAGGGGGTGCAAGTTGGAAGGCGCTAAGCGCGGCGATCAGAAACGACGCCGATGCCGTCAGACCAATCGTCAGCGTGCTGCGCAGCGGATGTCGACCAGCATTGCGCCAAGCCAGCCGAGTGAGCGCCGACCGACCAACAAGAATTGCAGATCCGCGGTCGGCGCGTAGGCGGTCCCACGTCCACAACAGCAGCGCGGCTAAGACCAATGCTCCAGCGCTCAAAAACGCGCCCGCTTGTTCCTCACCGGTCAAATGCGCGGCGAAAAAATCGGTGGCCAGTGCAACGACCATCAGTGCGACAGCAATCCACGGGGCGCGGCGCGAACGACGGCGACGGGCGAAGCGAGTCTCTTCGGTGCGGCCGGCGAGCAAGCTGCGGATGCTGGCCCGCCGCGTTTGTCGCACCGCCCATGCGATAGTAAGGAGCGAAACGAGCACGCCGAAAAACGCGCCGTGAATCACCGTGTGTTCGTCGACATACAGCTGCAGAAACGGCGTAGAGATGGCTCCCAGCCACCACGTTTTCAATCCCACGAGCATTAGCCAGGCATAACCGATACCGGCGGCGGCACCGGCCACTGCGCCAATTATTGCGACACAACCACCTTCTAACAGAAGTAGCCGTCGGGCTAATTTTCGCCGCAGTCCAACGGCCAGCACGACTCCCAATTCTGCTGCCCGCTGATCGACGCCCAACTTGAATAGCAGCATCACCAGCATCAGCGCAGCGGTGATAATAAACATGCTGAATCCCAAAAACAGTACCGAGAAGGGCGTGGTGCCGGCTGCAGCGGTCAGGCTCAGTTGCTTGATTGGTAGGAATTGAAAGCCGAGGGCCACCGGATCAATTGCCTGCCGCAGTTTGTCGCTCAATGCTTCGACGGTGAAATGTTCGCGCGGCAGCATACGGAGGGAAGTTGTATTGCCGAAGCGACTGCCCCAAAGTTTTCGACCTTGTTCCAGGCTAATGAATGCCTTGGGCGTGGCGCGGTGCTGGCGCCAATATAAATCGTCTTGATTGTTCGGCGGCGTGCTGCGGACGCGCTGCGGATCGTACGGGAACGGTGGATTCCAATCGGCGATCGAAGCTTCGTCGGTAACGCCCTTTACCTCGGGAGTGAAATCGGCATCGTCTGCCACGCCATTCAATGGCGTGATGTCTTTCAAACGGAAGCTGTGGCGTGATTCAACCACTTTGCCGTGAGTGCTTTCCGGCTCGAAGTAAGTGAGTTCGATGCGATCACCGGGCTTCAGGGGCGAACCTTGCGCGGCGAGATCATCGGCGGCCCAGGAGTTCAGGACGATTTCATCCTCGGCTAGCGGACCGATGGGCTGGCCTTGTTGATTTAACAGCGGCCCGAGCGGTGGCTCGTTGGAAAAGTCGACGGCCGCCACGGTGGAGTACGAAATTTTTCCGCGACCATCGTTTGCTAAAATGTAATTGGCAAGATAGGTGAACGCTGGCTGGGCCCCGTCTGGCCCGAAGGACTTCATAGCGGCGGCTTCGATCGCCGGTTCCAACAACATGCGATCGGTGGTGATGTTGAAATATCCGCGGGCAGTTTTGCGGATAGATAGCCCGTAATCGGCAAGCGTCGGCTTGAGAGATTTTTGCAAAGCTGCCTCTTCAGCAGCACTGGGAATGGTGGTTTCGTCATGGCCGGCAACAAGAATTGCATTGACACGCCCGTCCACACCGATCATTTGCTGCAACGGTTCAATTGCGGTGAAGGCATCCAGCGGCAGTTGTTGCGTGGGACGCAGACCGAAGCGGCCCAATCCTTCGGCTGGAATAATCGCGCTGACGGTGAACCGATGGCTGCGAACCGTTTCGGTTTTACGGCCCAAAGGGCTGTCGGCGGGCACGTCGGCGGCCTGCGCTAAACGCAGAATGATTTCGTCGCCAATTTTGGCGCGCAATTGATCGGCCAAGGGCTGATTCAGAACGATTTCATCGCCGGTCGGCGATTTCGGCGGTCCCCCGACTCCAAGCTTCCAGAATTCTTTGCCGATACCCAACACTGCCACATTGCCGGCGCGAAAATGTTGCTGGCCGCTTACACCTTCAAGCGTGCCTTGCAACATAATGGCTGGCAGTGTGGCGGTGAAATCAGTAGATTTTTGAAAACCTAGGTTTGCCGCAACGTCTGCGGCTAACTGCTCGCGGAAGAAATGAGGCGTAACCAAAGCGGCATCGACGCGGCCCAATCGTTCGATTGCCAATTGTCGCAAACTGCCGCGCACCGAATCGCCGACCAGTAGTGCGCCGATGAGCACCGCGGTTGCCGTCATCACACCCAGCGCAACGGCCAGATTGCTGCGCCAATGAAATACTAAGCTTCGAATTGCGAGACGACGCAGCGGCATGGTGTGTGAGTTCACGAGGTTGCCGTTAGCTTTCCATCGTCCAATTCTAACCGGCGGTCAAACAGGGCGGCCAATTCCAGGCTGTGCGTGACGACAATCAGCATAGCCTGCTCATCGCGCTGCAATTCCAGCAGCAGTTCTCCGACCGAAGCGGCAGTGCTGCGATCGAGATTGCCCGTCGGTTCGTCGGCTAATATGAGTATCGGCTTACGGATTAATGCCCGAGCCACGGCCACGCGCTGGCGCTCGCCGCCGGATAGCTCGGCGGGACGATGATCCATTCGGCCTGATAACCCAACCCGGTCAATGAGCATTTTAGCACG
>DASXPQ010000422.1:0-4168 GCA_036493575.1 Pirellulales bacterium | reverse complement strand
GTACTGAAAGAAAAGTACAGCTTCGAGCCCAGCGACGAGTGGTTGAAAAACGTGCAGCAGGCGGCCGTCCGATTTAACAGCGGCGGCAGCGGTGCATTTGTTTCGCCCGAAGGATTGGTAATTACCAATCATCATGTGGGCGCCGACGCCCTGCAAAAGCTGAGCACGGCGGATCGGGATTTAGTCGCCAAAGGGTATCTGGCCAAAAAACGAGAAGACGAATTGAAATGTGTCGACCTGGAACTGAACGTTTTGGTGAGCACGGAAGACGTGACCAAACGCGTGAACGCGGCGGTAAAATCGGAGATGAACGCCGCCGAGGCCGAAAAGGCGCGCCGTGGCGCCATGAACACGATTGAAAAGGAATCGCTCGATGCCACCGGTCTGCGGAGCGACGTCATCACGCTGTATCACGGCGGCGAATATCACCTCTATCGCTATAAAAAGTACACCGACGTGCGGCTCGTTTTTGCTCCGGAGCAAGCGATCGCATTTTTCGGCGGTGATCCGGACAACTTCGAATACCCGCGCTACGACTTAGACATCTGCTTTTTCCATGTTTACGAGGACGGCAAACCGGTGAAAGTGGAGCATTATTTGCCGTGGAGTAAGGCAGGCGCTGGGGCTGACGAACTGGTATTTGTCGCTGGAAATCCGGGGCGGACGGATCGGCTGGACACCGTGCGGCATTTAGAGTTTTTGCGCGATCGGAATTATCCCTCCTCGTTGCGGACGATATTCCGCCGAGAAGTCATGCTCAGTTCTTATAGCGAGCGGAGCTTGGAAAATGCGCGTCGGGCTAAAGATGAGCTGTTTGGATATCAAAATACGCGCAAAGCGCGCCTGGGGGGACTGGCTGGACTGCAGGACCCAGAAATTATGCAGCGCAAGAAGGAAAATGAAAAAGCGTTGCGAGATGCCGTCGCGAAAAATCCAGATTTGAAAAGCGACGTCGGCGCCTGGGACGATATATCGAAGGCCATCGACCAATGGGAAAAGATTTACATCGATTGGGCGCTATTGGAGAACGGGAATGCATTCAATAGCGAGTTGTTTATTATTGCCCGTACATTGGTTCGCATGGGCGAGGAAGACAAGAAGGATAACGCCGACCGGCTGCGCGAATATCGACAATCGAACCGCGAATCGATGGAGCAACAATTGTTTTCCGAGGCGCCGATTTACGACGACTTGGAAACAGTCAAGCTCGCCGATTCGTTGAGTATGTTCATGGAACAAGCCGGCGCAGACAATGAATGGGTGCGCAAAGTCTTGCAAGGCAAATCGCCGCAAGCCCGGGCCGATGAATTGGTGCGCGGCACACGCTTAAAAGAGGTTGCTATCCGCAAAGAGTTAGCATCCGGAGGGCGGACGGCTATTGACGGCTCGAACGATCCGATGATTCTACTGGCTCGATTGATCGATTCTCCGGCGCGCGAAGTGCGGAAAACCTACGAGGAAAAGGTCGACGAGCCGATGAAACAGGCTTACGCCAAAATTGCTAAAGCAGTTTTTGCGGTCAAGGGCACCGATACCTACCCCGACGCCACGTTCACGTTGCGGTTGGCGTTTGGGCAAGTAAAGGGATACAAGCAGGATGGTAAATCGGTCCCGCCGTGGACCACCATCGGCGGTGCATTTCAACACGCGGATAGCCACGGATCGAAGTCGCCGTTTGCCTTACCTTCCAGTTGGCTGCAGCCGCCGCGGCAGTTGAATATGGATACGCCGTTCAATTTCGTGAGCACCGCCGACATCATCGGCGGCAATAGCGGCAGCCCGGTCATTAATCGCAATGGTGAGTATGTGGGCATTATTTTCGACGGCAACATTCAGTCGCTAGTCCTGGATTTTACCTATACTGACGAGCAAGCCCGGGCGGTCAGCGTTCATTCCAGCGCTATTCTAGAAGCGCTCCGCAAAGTGTATCAGGCGGACTCGTTGGCGGACGAAATCGAGCACGGTCGACGAGCCAAGTAATCATAATCTGCCCGAGCATCCACGCTGTAAGATATTTGCTCCTCCTGAGTTGCCATTAATCTTGGCACTAATGCGGGGATGGTCGCCGAGCATCGCGTACAGCGTGCAGCAAAAGAGCCCAACGGTGCCAGGCGTTCCAAATCGACATAAAGAATATGTTAAAAATATCGCGGACAATGTAAGATACTAACGTTTACAGCAGCGGACCAGGAAGGGCAGGCCGCAGCTCGGGATAGCACAGCGCCATGCTGTCCGACGGCCGATTCATTGCCAAGTCGATGAACCTCTAACTGTTCGGCCAGAATTTGAACGCGGCTATGTCCCTAATTCCGCGCTATTGTCGACCTGCAGCATACGAATTGTTCTTCCAGCAATTGGCGACTCTCGAGGAGACCGATTCGCTGGTGCGCGCCACGGTAGCGGTATCAATGCACGAGTTGGACGACGTCGAACCGGCTGTAATCGAAAATACGCTAAGCGAAATGGCTCATGAGATCAACAGTCGCGCGCCATCTGGTAACCCTCATGCGATCTTGGCGCAACTTCACGAAGTGCTGTTTGAAGAGTGGGAATTCACCGGCAATGTCGAAGACTATTACGCTCCTGACAACAGCTATTTGCCACGGGTGCTGCAAACTCGCCGGGGTATTCCGGTAACGTTATCGCTGATTTACAAAGCAGTCGCTCAGCAAGTTGGGCTCATTGTCCGGGGCATCAACACGCCGGTACATTTTTTGGCAGCAGTGGAAGTCGATCGCTCTTGGATGATTGTCGATGCGTTTGATAGCGGCCGGATGCTGACCCGCGATGAAGTGTTTGAGCGATTGGATCACCTGGCTGGAACACCCGTCGAGCGGTCCGAGGCTTTGCTAGCCACGGCTTCACATCCACAATGGTTGGCCAGAATCATCCGCAATCTGGAAGGGATTTATGACCGGTCTGGCCGGCAATCCGATGTGCTGGCGATGGGCGAGCTTTTGGCCCTAATGAAAGACACCGACTGAATTCACTTAAGGGCGGCTTTGTTTTCCGCCTTCGGGATGGCAGAATCGAGCGTATGGCAGAAATACGCCGAACTTTCATTCCGCAATTCACGGTCCGCTGGATTTTGTCGTTTACCGCAGCAATGGCGGTGGTGTCGTTCATTATTGCGCACGCCTTGCAAGGCGACGCATGGGCAGCAGGCATCACCACCGGCCTGGTAACTCTTGCCGTAAGCTTTTTTGTTTATGCGGCGATGTTCGGGGCGGTGTCGCTGTTTGGACAGTTTTTCAAAACGATCCAAACACGCCGCAATGCGCGAAGTGAAAAAGAAAACAATCCTACGCCGCTGACCGATTCGGTTGTTAAGACGACAAGCTCGACAAGCATTCGTGGTTCATCAGGCACTCTTGGGCTGTTCTTGGTGCTGATGTGGTCAGCTGTAGCGCTGCATGGTGGTGCAGCGTGGGCGGCCTCGGGTGGATCAATGACGTTGCCGCAATTACAGCCGGGCGAAGTCAATCGAACAGGATTGGTGCTCTCGATCGATACCGCTTGGGTCGACTCCTGTGGTTATCGTCCGGTGCGGATTGGTGTGAAATCGCTCACCGGGCCAGTAAAAGCGGACCGAGTTCTGACCATTACCTTTCGCCCCATGCAAGGTTACACGCGCAACGATAGCGTAGCGGTAACACAATCTATTGAGATTCCAGCGGGCAGTACCTCGGTTGCTGCAACACTATCAGTTCCGCAGTTGTCCGTCTGGGGAATGTTCACGCTCGATGTGTATGAAGATGGGGAGTATTTGAAGCAACTCTCTGTTCCTGAAAACATGGGATGGACCAGTTGGAGTGGGACTGCCAAAGGGGATGGTGCGTCGCCAGTGGTTTTGCTGTTAAGTGGGATGGATAAAATTTCCGGTAGCTTCTTAATTAATCCGTCCATGGAATTGATTGGCGTTGCGCCGGAAAACTCGGTAGGCGTTGCCGACCCACAAATTGCCGCGGCCGCAGCGACCGCGGGACTGCCTACAGGTAGCGCCAACGGTGGGTCCGCGGCAAAGTTTGTGATTGCTGCTTGGGGCGATTTGCCAACACGGTGGATCGATTACAGCGGCATTGATGTGATGCTTATTTCGATGGATAAGTTGGATTTGCTAACTCAGCAGCAGCCTTCGCAATGGAAGGGGATAAACGATTGGCTCCAT
>DASXPQ010000421.1:0-4495 GCA_036493575.1 Pirellulales bacterium | reverse complement strand
AATAGCCGGATCAAATTGGGCTTGTTTGCTGCGCCGAATGAACCAGACCGCGGCAAAGAAACAAAATTGCCGAAGCCGAGTCGTGTGATTTCGCTTCCGGCGATGGATTGGGAAGAAGCGGCACTGAAACAATGGTTGGCGGATGTGCCCAAGGGGAGCCCGTTTTGGATTGGCAGCGTCAACCGTCCCGCAGCAACTCGTCTGATTGATTGGATTGGCCAGACAGGGCCAATCCGGAATTTAGCGCATACCGATTTGCCGATTCGCACGACGGTCGATCGGCCGGAGCACGTGGGGATCGATCGTTTGGCAGGCGCGGTGGCGGCGAATCGACTGCGCGAACCAGCGCGGCCGGGGATTGTGGTTCATGTGGGCAGCGCCATCACGGTCAATCTCGTCGATGCTACCGGTACATTTTGCGGCGGGGCTATATTGCCGGGCCTGGAAATGTCGGCGCGAGCACTGCATGAGTTCACCGATATGCTTCCACTTGTGCCGCTGGAAGAGTCGCTCACAGCGCCGTCGGCAGTGGGCACTTCGACGCCGGCCGCTATTTACAGCGGCTTGTATTGGGGAGCGGTCGGCGCAATTCGTCAATTAATTACACAATTGTCTGCGCCATCGGCTAGCTCGGCAAACAAAGCCGATGTGTTTTTGACCGGTGGGGCCGCGCCGGCAGTGGCCGATCAGCTTGATCCGGCGGTACGGTACGTCGAGCACCTGGTGCTGACCGGCATTGCCCTGGCAAAGCCATGAAACGCTGTACCGAAACCACGGTCGCCATGCTTACGCCACCAGGGCGGGGGGCCGTCGCTGTGCTGAGTGTGGAGGGACCCCAGGCAAGTGAATTGGTGCAAAGTTTTTTTCGACCCCAGGGCATGTCGTCACTGATCGATCGGCCGCTCATGCGGATTGTATATGGGCGCTGGGGCAGCGATCCGGCCGAGGATGTCATTGTCTGTCGCCGCAATGAACAGTGCGTGGAGGTGCATTGCCATGGTGGGCAGAGCGCAATGCGTCGGATTATTGACGACCTTCTGAACCGCGACTCGCGGGAAGAATCGTGGCATCATTGGGTCGCAGGACACGAATCTTCAGCAATTCGCGCTGCCGCACGGCAGGAATTGGCGCGGGCTACGACTGCCCGATCGGCGGAAATTTTGCTCGATCAATTCGACGGCGCGTTAGAGGCAGCGGTGCGTGGGATTGTGCAACTGATTGAAGAACGATGTGACGATTTATCGGCTGTAGCAGCACGGATTGAAATATTACTTGATCGCGCGCCGCTGGGATTACATCTGACGCAGCCGTGGCGCGTGGTTGTGGCCGGACCGCCCAATGTCGGTAAAAGCAGCTTGGTAAATGCGCTGGTTGGCTACCAACGGACTATTGTCTTTGATCAACCCGGAACAACTCGCGACGTGGTGACGGCGCTGACGGCGCTGTCCGGATGGCCAATCGAATTTTGCGATACTGCAGGGTGGCGGAACAGTAATGATCCGCTGGAAACCGCCGGTGTGCAGCGCGCTATGCAACAAGCCGGCACTGCCGATTGTTTGCTGTTGATGTTTGACCTTTCGCAGCCCTGGACCAACGAGCAGCAGCAATTGGTCGACCAGTGGCCCCAGGCAATTATTGTGCATAACAAGTGTGATTTGGCGAAAGCCGATCATCGGGCAAAGGATGAGGAGACCTCGGTTGTAACAAGCACGATTACCGGCGAAGGCATCGATTTACTTACGCGCAAAATCGTGCAGCACTTGGTGCCAATCGATCCTGCACCACGCACGGCGGTGCCCTTTACTGTGGCGCAGGTCGAACGATTGCAGGCGGCAACAGCGGCACTGAAGGCGGTCGATGCTCCCGCGGCACGGAGGCACTTGCTGGCACTGCTGGCATCGGCGTAAGTGAGGAATGATGGCGACTGGTATAGACCTGGCCGACCGGCCTAGCTATCCTTTGCCGCCTGCGCGGATTGCGCGCCGGCTACCGGTCCGCCGAAACTATTTTATTTCCTCATCGAGGGTGTTCAGGGAGGAACACGCGATGTCATGTAACATCGTTTGCTTCAAGGTGGTTCGACGAATTGAATGTTTGCTGCTCGTCATGGCGGCGATCTGCTGGACCATTTTCGGTCCAGGCTTTGGCGCGGACTGGCGCCAGCCGCAAGCATCGGCAGCCGATCCACCTTCCGCCAAGGGGCAGTCGGACGCCGCCGGTTCGGCGCGGCGTGCATTGAGCAATCCGGCGGTCACGGCGGCCAGTCAAATTGCAAAGAAATCGTCAGCGGCAAATGACGGAGCATTTTCTGAAGAAGAAAACAAAGGCGGAGACAGAAAATCGTCCGAGTCTAGCGCGACCGAATCGCTGTTTGCCACTGCCTTCGACGATCCCCCGGCCAGACCGGCCGCGACGGTGCAATCGGCCAGTTTTGGTGGAGTGCAACCGGAAGTTACCACCGCCGATCAGTTGAGCGAGAAGTGGGGCAAGGGGCAAGAAATTTCGCACGACGATCACCAAGTGGATCTGCGATTCTCGCGGCCGTCGTTTCCGCAAGTCGACGTTACGCTTGTTGACGGCGTGGCGCGGTCCATCGTCATCAATTTGGATCAATCCATTCCAACCGACACGCTAGCCCGTGAACTGCAATTAGACGACGTGCGGCCGGTCGATGTCCCGGACGATTCCGGAGAACTATTGGGGCAAGCCTATCCGGAGCGTGGTGTGCTGTTCAGCATTACGCCGGACGGCAAGCGAGTTTCGCAAGTGATGCTGGATAAAATCGATCTTTCTACATTTTTGTTGCGCGCGGAAACGAGCCTGCAAACCCACTGTCGCAGCAGCCTGGCCGATATCGATTATGTGCTCAGCCAACAGCCGAAAAACGCGCGAGCGATGTGGCTCCGTGCGCGGGTCATGTGCATTTTGGCCCGTTATGAGGAAGCGTTGACCGCTGTGGAATCGGCTTTGGATATTGAGAAGGATCCGTTGTATCGGTTGACGCGCGGTGAAATTCTGGGCCATCAAGGACATTACGACGAGGCCGTGCAGGAAACCAGAGGCGTTTTGAGCGTGGGAAGCTTGCCGCGAGATCTTAAAGCCAAAGGAATTTGTCAACTTGGCGATTTGGTGGCTGCATCTCCTGCGCACGATTACAAACAGGCGATGGAAGATCATTTGGCGGCGATCAAGTTGGCCGATCCGCTTTCGATTGACAAGCGGTTGCAGGTGCGTCGGACCGCGAAGCTGCTGTTGGTCGATGCGCATTTAGCGGTGGCCAACGACATCGCTGGAGGTTACTGGCAACAAAAAGAAAAAGTGGTGCCTAAGTGGTTGGAACGAGCCCGCGGTTATGCAGAAGATTTGATTGCCCATGAAGACGCCGACGCCGGCTTGCGATTGCATTTGGCACAAGGTGCACTGGCCGCCTGCGCGGGATCTGAGGGGAAGGTGGATTCCGTGCCGTGGGCACGAATGGCTTTACAAGCGGCCAAGCCGTTGATCACGGTTGCCGACGATCCGTGGACCAAGCTGGCCCTGCAATGGGAATTGGGCGTGGCGCTGTCGGACGGATTGGTCGCGGACGAGCTGCGCGGCGCCGTTCAACATGCGCTGCCGAACACCGCGCTGACGATTACGTACATGGAAAGCGGGGCCAAAGGTCGGCAAGAAACGCCGGCCGATGCTTTCCGCTTGGGTTGGATTTACTATCGAATGGGTTCGCTACATGCGGTGCAGCATACCGATCATAAAACGGCCGTCGCTTGGTATGAAAAGGCCTTCCCGCTCTTGGATCGGCCGATTCCGCCGACGTTGCGCAATCAGCAGGGTCATTGCGGCGAGTGGCTGGTGAGCATGGGAATTTCGTATTGGGAGGAGGGCAACCGCAATTTCGCGCTGCAAGTTACCGACGCGGGCGCCCAGCACGTGAAGGAAGCCGTCCAGCATAAGCTGATGGACGAAAATGGGCTGGCCATTCCCTATGGGAATTTAGCTTTCATGCACGAAGCGTTGGGACACAAAGAGGAAGCCCAGAACTTTGCCAAGCTGGCCGCTAAGTTCGACAACGCCGAAACCAGCAAGCACTAAAGCCTGCTGGCCTACTGGTTCTTGTCTGTCGATTTGACGAACTGCGTCACGAGCCGGACGAAGTCGTCGCATTTCTCGTACGGCAGCATGTGGCCGCACTGGCCAAGCACTTCCAGTCGAGCTCCCGGAATGTGCTGGGCATAGTACTGCCCATGGGCCAGTGGAATGAGTTTGTCTTCGCGGCCCCAAATCAACAAAGTCGGGCAGCGCACGCGCCGTAGGTGTTGCGGTAGCTTGGGATCGTGCAAATACGGGTTCCAGCCAACGCGGGCCGTCGCTTCACGGGCACGGAGGAACATGAGGAGCTGAATTTCGGTCGGCTCCAGCGGCGCGACTTCCAGCGCAATCGGACCTTGTGGATCGTAAAACAGCATGTCGCGCAGCTTGTGCAAATCGTCGATGAACC
>DASXPQ010000420.1:0-3318 GCA_036493575.1 Pirellulales bacterium | reverse complement strand
GGCGGTTCGCCCGGAGGCGGAGCGTCGTTCGAAGGGCCGACGGGAGATGGCCCCTTGATCCGGTGCTCCATAGCAGGATGTTAGTGCTATCGGCGTGAAAACCCATTGTTCCGTGACACGAAACCTTTGCCCGTGCGCGCGAGGAGTACCGCTGCAAATCGTTACATTCGCTGTTTTGGCGTAATTCGGCAGGAACGCCGCTGCGTTTTCCACACCAATCGGTCCCGCCAGACCAAGCCGCATAACAGGGCCGAAAGGCGGAGACTTTAAGGGGCACTTGGTTGGCCGCAAGTTTGGCACGAACCGCGCGATCGGAACCATCAATGACCGGCGGTCAAAATAAATGAAACAATCCGCTAATCTTGCCGCCCAGCGACAGTTCGTATTTAATGGGGTGCTCACCCCCGGAGGGTAAGCGAATGGTTAGCGGCCTGACTCGAAATCAGGTGCCGGGAAACCGGTTGAGGGTTCGAATCCCTTGCCCTCCGCTTCGAGAGAAATTGGGCCCGTAAGTTGTTCTTGAGCGCCACCGGCGTTGTGTACGAGTCGTGCGCTCCTCTCTACGGTGAGCCTGACGGCCTAGTTGGCCGAACTTATTATCCGCCCGCTTGGCGCTAACCGGAATACGAAAACACCATCACTCGCACTATCGCGGCGTAAGCCCCAATCGTTGGGTGGCCCTCTTGGCGACGTCATCCTGCGTAAACAACTTCCAAATCAGCCCGGTACGCACGTTTTCGATTGCAAGCAGCATTGGCCCGGCGTCGATGCCGAAGTTTTCATCCTGCCCAAATGGGGGCGCGAGGCTGAAGGAGTCGACGAAAGCATAGCCACCGCGATCGGGATCGCGCCACGCAAGCGGGGCGCCGCCCGGCGCCTTCAGCGACTTGTATTCGCGAAGTGCCGCCATGCTTTCCGCAGGAGCAAACATAATTGCCGAGCCGGCCGCGTACGGCGGCACAACTCCATTTTGCCAATCGTCCTTGTCTTCGATGTTGGGCCGTACGTCGTGTACTAAATACTTATCGCGAAATCCACAGGGTGCGAGTCCCCAACGGGTTTCGCTAAGCGTCGGAAAATCTTGACTTGCTTCGATACATCGCTTGCGCTGCGTGAGGGTTGCGCGACGAGAATTCTCGAACCAATCGACTGGCGGTCCTTTTCCGCCGTGCGCAGGCGGATCATCCGCGGCAAAATGTCGATAGTCGATCCAGCAATGCGAAAAGAAATAAGTGAACAGCGAGCCGTTCCAGGAAACCACATACGGCGGCAAGTCTGCATGGTGTTTCACAACACGCTTTAGTCGATAGTATGCGGCCGGCTCCAGGGCGTGTTTCGGATCAGGCGCGCCGACGGCAAGAAAATAAATCAGTCGCTCCTCATCGCTGCACCATTCCCAATAATTTGGATGGATCTTCCCAGGACCATCGACGCCTCGATCGGTCGCGGCTCGCCAGCCCATTGAAAGATAGCCGGCTTTTTCATCGAACATCGCCTGCCAATCCGCATCGGTCGTGATCGTATTGGCCAACTTAGCGACTTCACCATGGAAATACGACGCGGCCGTCATTGCCCCAGCTTGCAATAAGGCGTGATCGACGGTGCTGGCCACCAGTTCGTAGTGGTACTTGGTCTTTTTGAAATCGGGCAGCCCGCCGGTGCTGCTGTCGATGAAATGCAGATAGATGCCAAACTTCTTGTTATCCATGCGCTCGACAAGCGAGTGCAGCACCGTGAGCGCTCGGTGTTCGGCTTCCGCACGGGTGATCCACCCACGTTCCACGCCGATGGGCAACGAGGAAAGCTGGAAGCCTACGGCTGCGGTGCTACAAATAGTGTCGCTCGTTTTATCTTTCGCGAGTTTCGCAGGGCTGCCGACTTCCTTCCAGAAGTATTGAAAGCAGCCGCGCTGAATCTTATCGAGGAGTGCTTCATCTGCCGTTGAGAAGTGATAATCCCACGCTGCTGTACTCGCCTGTGAGGCCAGAATTGCCTGATCCGCTACGGCAGCTTGCATCTGCGAGCGCGGTGCCACGGTGAGCCAAAGTATGTTCACTACTAGCCAGGCGGCGTACGAACCAATTCGTTCATACATCTTGAAGGTTCCCCGTATCGCTCGAGGGTCGGCGTTTCGAGCCGCGACGTCAACAAAAAAGGAACGCTCGTCGATGAAACGAGCGTCCCTGAATTTTATTGGCTGAGGACTGACTCCACGGCAGTCACTTAAATTTCACTAGCGCCGGCGGACCAATCCGACCAAGCCTAGCATGCCCATCAGTACCAGCGAGACACTTGCCGGCTCAGGGACACAGCTGCTCAGCGACACGTCGTCGACGACAAACGCCTGACCACCGCCAAGGGGATTGGTCTGGGCACCGATCATTGCGATGTCAGCCCGCACCGTTACTGTTCCGGCGGGAGCGACGGCCCCAAATACGTAGTTTTTGTAGTTAAAAGGCTGCCCGTTTGGAACGAACAAGGTCGGCAACAAACTGAGAGTGGCGCCGCCGATGTCCGCGTTCGTAGCATTCAGGAATCGGATGGAGAAAGTTGCATCCGTCATCAATGCATTGGCTTCCGCGCCAGCCCAACCGGTCATTTGGTAGGTCAGCCCAGCTGTGGCCGGATTGTCCTGGAACAAATGCGCCGTCGCGAGTCCATCGGTGGTGAGGTTGCCAGAAAAAGGTTTGAAGAAGACACCGCAATCACCATCAGTGGCCGTGTTGCCGCAACCGTCTGGATTCGGCGGGTTCGAGAAATTGCCGGTAGTTGCCGGTGTAGGAGGGCCACCAGCAAATGTTTCGGACGAGAGATCATCCAAATAAGAGCCAGTGATAGTTCTGGACGCACTATTGGTCCACACAGATGGCTGCGGCAGAAAGAACCCCGGCACAACTTCGACCGCATGAGTTTGATCGAGATAACCGTTGTTCGTGGCACCATCAATGATCACGGTGGCATTCGCCCAACTACTCACGAGGGCCACAAGGCCCAGAGCTAAGACCAGACTTATTGCTCGCTTCATTAGTCCTTCTCCCAACTGCTGCAGTTAAAAAGAGCCAACCGAGGTTCTGCGGCATGGCCGCCCACCTCACGAAATCAATTCAGACAAAACAACCGATTCGGCTTGCATGAGCTTCTGCTCCCACTGTTTATGCAAGCGCTTTCATCCCGACATTTAAGGTAGCCAGGAGAGTACCGGTTGTCAACAAAGTTTTCCAAGAATCTTGGGGGCCAACGTTTTGAAACTGGGCCTTTTTTTGGCTATGGCAACTGCAGCGTGCCAATGAAACGGGCAAACGGCCGTCGGGAAGCCAG
>DASXPQ010000419.1:0-2351 GCA_036493575.1 Pirellulales bacterium | reverse complement strand
GGCCTGAAATACATTGCCATTACCGATCACTCGCCGCGTGTGACCGTCGCCAACGGTATGAATGCCGATCGCCTGCGTCGCCAGTGGGAACAAATCGACAAGCTGAACGAAAAGTCGAAGGATATCACAGTACTAAAGGGCGTCGAGGTCGACATTCTGGAGCGAGGCGGTCTTGATCTCGACGACGATTGTCTCAGCGAGGCGGATTGGGTCGTTGCCAGCGTTCACTTCGGCCAGAACCAGCCAAGCGAGCAAATCACTAAACGCATTGTGGACGCCTTGGCCAACCCGAACGTCTGTGCTATCGCCCATCCCTCGGGCCGCATCATCAATCGCCGCAAACCTTATGAAGTCGATTTTGAAGCCGTTTACGAGGCCACGCTGAAGCACAAAAAAATCCTGGAGCTGAACAGCAATCCTGCGCGCCTAGACTTGGACGACATCCACTGCGCCGCCTGCCGCGAGCGCGGCATCCCAATTGTCATTTCAACCGACGCCCACAGTGTGCAAGGGCTAAGCGTAATGCGATACGGAATTCTCCAAGCCCGCCGCGCAGGGCTGACCAAAACCAATGTCGCCAACACACGCCCTTGGAAAGACATTAAGAAACTTCTGGGGCGGAAGTAATTTTCGCCGACCTCAATTATTGACGATCAGATGCAGCGACTGCGATACGGCGACGACTACTGCTCAAACCGCCCAACCACTTCCAGCCGGTAGCCCGTCACTGTAAAACCGTCGCGAGCCAGTTCTTTCATCAACCGCGGATCGAGCTTGTTGAGCAACTGCCGATCGAATTCAATCGGGAGGTCACGGACTTCCCCGGTTTTCAAATCGCGCAAGTGATAATGATCGTCCCCGCCACAGTCGTATCGGGCCGAACCGGCCCCATTAGTCAATCGATTGGCTAACTGCGATTCGACCAGCGCTTCCAGAGCGTTGTACACAGTTGCCAGGCTGATCTGCGGAATGCGCCGCCGCACTGCACGATAGACCTGCTCAGCCGTGGGATGATGCTCCACTTGTTCCAAGTAGGCGTAGACCGCTTGTCTTTGTGCGGTATATCGGCACCCGGCAGCGCGCAACGCTGCGCGAACCTCGTTTGGCGTGCGCAGCATCCCTTTAACAGGCGCCCCGCGCGATTGCTTTTTGCTGGTTGTAATCATCTTCATGCCACTATAGCGCTGTGGCCGCGACTGGTCAAGCAAACCCTGGTGCCGCACGCCCTTGGCTGTTATGCATCTGAAACATTAGAATCTCTCGTTACACAAAAGCTCATCTATGCCCAGATACAATCCCGCCACCATAGAGCCCAAGTGGCAACGCTACTGGGAAGAAAATCGTACGTTCGCTGTGCCGCGCCTGCCTGCCGGCGAAAAAATGTACGTGCTCGACATGTTCCCCTACCCCAGCGGCGACGGTTTGCACGTCGGCCACCCGGAAGGTTACACCGCCACCGACATCGTTTGCCGCTACCAGCGCATGCGCGGCAAAACCGTCATGCATCCGATGGGCTTCGATAGCTTCGGCCTGCCTGCGGAAGAACACGCCATCCGCACCAACACGCCGCCCCGCATCAGCACCGAGAAGAATATTGCTAATTTCCGCCGACAATTAAAACTTCTCGGCTTCAGTTACGATTGGCAGCGCGAACTAGCCACGACCGATCCAGATTACTTCCGCTGGACCCAATTCATTTTTCTGGTCCTGTTCGATACTTGGTTTGATGAAGATTGCGCATGGACCGATGCCGCCGGTCGTCAGCACCAAGGTAGAGGCCGTCCGCTCAGCGAGCTGCCCATCCCCGAGTCGATTCAGGCCACTGGCGGCGAGGCGGTCCGCCGCTATCAAGATTCGCACCGGCTGGCCTACCAACACGAAGCGCCGGTCAACTGGTGTCCAGCACTGGGCACAGTTCTGGCTAACGAAGAAGTGCAGGGTGGTTTGAGCGAAGTGGGTAATCATCCTGTGGTGCGGCTGCCGTTGCGCCAATGGATGCTCCACATTACAGCCTATGCCGATCGGCTGGAAAAAGATTTGCAGCTCGTCAACTGGCCACACAGCATCAAAAAGTTACAAAGCGATTGGATCGGCCGAAGTACCGGCGCGGAAGTCGATTTTTACGTCGGTGCGGCCAGCCGTGAAGTCGCCGGCGGCATTCCACCCATAGCGGCATTCCAAGCTTGGTGCGAACATCGCAAGCAAACTGGTTTTCCGCCAAAACCCGATGACGATGTTTTGCGCATCTATACCACAAGGCCCGACACGCTCTTCGGGGCAACCTATATGGTCATCGCGCCGGAGCATCCGTACGTAAACCGCCTTTCGACGCCCGCCCAATCCGATGCGGT
>DASXPQ010000418.1:0-16496 GCA_036493575.1 Pirellulales bacterium | reverse complement strand
CGACGATGGTGGCGACGGCAAGAAACTGCGCGCCTTGCAACATAAAAACGCCCGCCGTGCCGGTTAAGGTGAGGGCGAACCAGACGGCACAGTAGACCGGGCTGCGGAAGGTCACGGTGCAGGCGGCTGAGGCAACGGTGACGGCGCTGAGAATCCAGAACACGGTGTTCGTGCTCCAATCGCCGAGCGGCAACAGGCGCGACCCTAGGCAGCCCAGGGCGGCGATGCCCAGCACCACGCCGAGGCTGCGTCCCTTGGCTGAGCCGCGGGGCAGCATAAGCCACATTGCGAGTCCGCCCAAGATGACGCCCCAGGTTAACGGATGCGGCTGTTTGATGAGGGTTGTTAGTCGATCCCACGCTGCGGGCTGCGCCGCCTGATCGGCGGCATCGGCGAGGAGCCACAGATGGCTCAAAACTTGATCGCAAGCGGTCATACGGTGCCCCCCAGTTCGATCGATTTCATCGGCTCGGCATCTTTGGTGATGTCGTAGACGCTGAGGAGCTTTTCTTTGTCGAAGATCATTTCTTCGCGGCTGCGGCCGGTGAGATCTAAGAGGCTGGTTAATTCAATGGCATCGACGGGGCAAGCTTCTTCGCACATGCCGCAGAAGATGCAGCGGAGTTCGTCGATGGCGAAGCTTTCCGGATATTTTTCGCGATCGGGCCAGGGACTGGGGGCGCCGACGATGTCGATGCAATGCGCCGGGCAGGCCGTGGAACACAGAAAGCAAGCGACGCATTTCACGCGGCCTTCGTTGTCTTTGTTCAGCCGGTGGACGCCACGATAGATCAGCGGATTGCCAATTTTGGGGCGCTCTTCGGGAAAGCTGACAGTTAACTTCGGACTGAAGAGATGCTTGACCGTGGTCGATAGCCCCTGCACGAAGAGCGGCAAGTACATGCGGCCGGAGAGACCGAGCTTGGGTTCTTCGATCCAACGAATGTTGGGGTCGTTTTGCTTCATGGCGCGAGCTCACTTTCTGCGTCGAAGGGCAACGCCGTCGGCCGGGGGCGATTGTCGGTGGACAGTGGAGCGTGCAAACCGGCCACGATCCAAGCCGCCAGAGTAATGCCCCAGCTCAGAGTGATGGTGACCCAGAGATTGCTGGCGCCGATGGACTGTGAAATCGATTGGCCGTACTCCACCAGTACAGCGGTGAGCACGAGGTTCACCAGGCCCAGCGGCACCATGACTTTCCAAGCGAGCGACATGAGCTGATCGAAGCGGAATCGCGGCCAGCTCCAGCGGACGATCATGAATAGCAAGATGACTGCCAATATTTTGGCGGCCAGCACGACGATGCGCAAAATGGCGATCGGCCAGGTGATGTCGTTGCCGGCGCCGGTTAAACCCCAGAAGTGCCAGCCGCCGAGGAATAAAATCACGATTAAGAACGAGGCGGTGATCATGTGCAGAAATTCGGCGATGAGATACAAGAGCAGCTTCATGCCGGAGTATTCGGTGTGGTAGCCGCCGATGAGTTCTTGCTCGGCTTCGGGCAAATCGAAGGGAAGTCGGGCTGCTTCGGCGGTGGCCGCCACGACAAAGACAAAAAATCCAAGCGGCTGTAAAAAAACGTTCCAGACGCCGGTTTGAGCTTGCTGGCCGATGATGGCATCGAGCTTGAGTGTGCCGGAAAAAAGCACGACGCCTAACAGGCCGAGGCCAAGTGGGATTTCATAGGAGATGAGTTGAGCGCTGGACCGCAATGCACCGAGGAAGCTGTATTTGTTATTGCTGGCCCAGCCGCCGAGAATGACGCCGTATACGGCGATGCTCGACAGGGCGAAAATGTAGACCATGCCGACGTCGAGGCCGGGGGCGACCAATAGCGAAATGGGATCCTGCACGCCGTTTAGTCCGAGCGGCGGCAAAACGCTGCCGAAGGGAATGGCAGCAAAAATGGCCACGGCGGCGGTCATGATGACGATAGGCGCCACGCGAAACAGCGCTTTATCGACGTGGCTGGGAGTGAATTCTTCTTTGAAAATGAATTTCAAACCGTCGGCTAAAGGCTGACCAAGGCCGAACATTTTGATGTTGGTGAGCGGGATGCCGACGCGGTTTGGGCCACGGCGATCTTGCACCCAGGCGGCCATCCAGCGCTCCAGCAGCACCAAATACGCGGCCGCGGTGAGCAGGCCGCCCACCAGGAGGGCGATTTTGATGAGCGTAATTCCGGTTTCAAGCGACATGTGGATTTCAGGTTGCGGCCAATTGATTGATTCGTAGATCGATGCCGACGGGCGGAATTGCATCTCGCGCGGCACTGAAAGCGATGATTTCAGTAGCAATTTCATCCAATATTTTGCGGGCGTTGTACAGGCCACGCATGCCGAGCATGGTCCAGTACAAATGTCCTTCCACCCAAACGCCGGCAGGCGGGCGGATGGCCCAGGTGAACGATTGCAGGCGGTGAGCGAAATTCACGTAGGAACCAGCGCGTTCGGCGAAGCCTGCGCCGGGCAGTTGATACGTGGCCACGTTCCATAGGGGCGAGGCGAACATATCTTGGACGATTAGTAAATCGAGCGCGGTGAATTGCTCGGCTGCTTTGTCATCGCACCAATTAGGATGTGGATAGCCACCACTGATCCAGGCGGCTTTAATATTGCCCGCGGGCAGATCGCCCAGCAGTTCATCAAACGATTTGATTTGGCCGCTGCAGAAATAGGCCAGCACTTCTTCCACGCCTTTGCGGTTGGGACACTTTTCGGCGTGGATGGTGAACTTGCCGGGGAATGATTCGTCCGCACCAACAACTGGCACCGGTCCGAGAGCTAAAACTGCTTGGGGATCAAACGTGCAGGCGAGTTTGCAGAGCAGATACGCTTCTTCGACGGTAAGATTGGGCGAGACGACGGCGGCCAGTTGACCGGTTTTTCCAGCGCACGCGGCCTGCAACTTGCCGGTGAGTTCCGCGGGGATTTGCGACCAATCGATGTTTTCGTATTCACCGGGGGTTGTGGATGAGAATTTTCCGTTGCCGCCGACAGTGACTTTTCGCCGGGGCTCAATTTTTCGTTCGGGTGAGTGCAGATGCTTGTACCCGTAGCGGCCTTCATCGCACATCCACCATTTATTGACGAACATATTCTCGCGCGGCTTGAGGCGGTAGACGGTGTCTTGGTTTTCGTCGATGTCTATAGAACAGCCGGTGGAGCAGCCTGCGCACACGCCGGCATGTTGCTTCATAAACCAGACGCGCTGTTTGTAGAGAAAATCTTTATCGCCCAGGGCGCCGACGGGGCACAGATCGACCACGCAGCCGGAGAGTTTGTTGGCCAGCGGATAGCCGGGGAAGACGTCGATTTCTTCGGCGCTACCGCGGTTGATGACGAGCAGCTCGCTAGTGCCGGTGATTTCGCGACAGAAACGGACGCAGCGGCTACACATGACACAGCGATCGACGAACAGCGTGACGGAGTCGCCCATCTCGCGGCGTGCGCTGGTGAAGGGACGGATGTCGGCGCGGCGTTCGGCCTGGCCATGCTCGAAGTGATAATCTTGCAAGTGGCACTCGCCGGCTTTGTCGCAAATGGGGCAATCGATGGGATGATCGATGAGCAGGGCTTCTTCGACCTGAGCGCGAGCTTTTTTCACGGCGTCGCTGTTGGTGACAAACACGGTGCCATCTTTGGCAGGTGTTTGGCAGGCGGGCACCAGCTTGGGAACCATGGTGATGGCGCCGGTTTCGGCGTTGCGGGTGCCGGTTTCGACCAGGCACATGCGACAACTGGCGACGACGGTTAAGCCGGCGTGCCAGCAGTAGTGCGGAATATCGACGCCGACGCGCTCCGCGGCCTGAATGCCATTGAGGCGCTCGTGGTCGCCGAGTTCAATTTGTTGTCCGTCAACGATGACGATGGCCATGAATACTATCCGAATGTTTTGTTAGTGCGTCTGTAATTCGACCAGTGCCGGGACCGGTTCGGTGACAGCGTAGCCATTAGGGTTGGTGCGTTTGATGTAATCTTCAAACTCGCCACGGAATTTGCGAATGGCGTTTTTAATGGGCCAAGCAGCGCCATCGGCAAGGCCGCAAATGGTGGTGCCGGGGATGATGCCGATGGAATCGCCGATTTCCAGCAGGAGGTCTAAATCTTTGAGGCGTCCCTTGCCTGCTTTCATGCGATTTAGCATGCGCAGTGCCCAGGCGGTGCCTTCGCGGCAGGGAGTGCACTGGCCGCAGCTTTCGTGCTGGAAGAAACGGCAACTGTTGTGGAGGAAATCGACGATTGAGACGGTTTCGTCCATGACGACGACAGCCGCCGTGCCGAGGCCCAAGCACCCGACTTTACCGAGGGCGTTGAAATCAAGTTTCGTATCGAACTCCGGCTCGGTCAGTAAGCCCATGCTGATGCCGCCAGGAATGGCGGCCTTGCCTTTGCGATTTTTCCAGACGCCGCCCCCGAATTCGTCGATGAGTTCGCGGCAGGTGATGCCTAACGGCGCTTCGTAGCAGCCGGGCTGATTGACGTGGCCGCTTAAGCAATACAACTTGGGGCCGTAGCTGCCGGCATCGCGTGGGTTTTTCGGATCGGGCGGAACACCCATTGATTTGAACCAATCGACGCCGCGGTTGGCAATGTGCGTAACGCAGGCCACGGTTTCGATGTTGTTCACGACCGTCGGCTTGCGGAACGCGCCTTCGACTGCTGGAAAGGGGGGCTTGATGCGTGGCCAGGCGCGCTTGCCTTCCAGGCTTTCAATCAGGCCGGTTTCTTCGCCGCAAATGTAGGCCGCGGCTCCTTTGTGCAAGAAAATATCGAGGGAGAATTCACTGCCGAGAATATTTTTGCCCAGCAGGTTTTTGGCGTAGCACTCGTCGATGGCGGACTGCAGGCGGTCCCAGCACAGCGGATACTCGTACCGCAAATACAAGTAAGCGGTGGTGGCCTTGGTGGCGTAACAGGAGATGATGATTCCCTCGAGCACTTGATGCGGATCGTCTTCCATCAAAATGCGGTTATTGAAGGTGCCGGGCTCGCTTTCGTCGGCATTGATGCACATGTAAATTGGGCCGGGGTGGTCCTTGGGCAGGAAGGTCCACTTCAAGCCCGTGGGAAAACCAGCACCGCCGCGGCCGCGCAAGCCGCTGGACTTGACCATTTCAGTGGTTTCGACCGGTGACATTTCCTTGAACACTTTGCGCATTCCTTTGTAGCCGCCACTGGCTTCATATGCGCGCAGCGTCCAACTTTCGGACTTGCCGACGTTGGCGAGGAGAACCGATTCTGATTTTGGCACTGGCATTTTGCTAGCAGGCGCGAAACTTATTTTGCGGTGACTTCTTTTAAGAACGCTTCAGCGGATTCGTTGGTCAGGTTTTTGTGGAGTGTTTGGTTCGCAAGCATGCATGGTGCGTATTCGCAGGCACCCAGGCATTCGGCGAATTCGAGGGTGAGCGCACCATTGACCGTGGTTTCGCCGGGTTTAATACCGGCGTGGTGACAGAGGTGATTGAGGATTTCATCGCCGCCGCGCAGCGCGCAACTGATCGAGCGGCAGACCCAGGCGCGTACTTTGCCGTGCGGGCCATTTTGTTTGAACATACCGTAGAACGAAAGCGTATCTTGCACTTGGGCAGGGGCCAATTCCAGCAGCGCGGCGATTTCGACAATGGCTTCCAGGGGCACATTGCGCAGTTTTTCGTTGACAATGTGGAGTGCCGGTAAGGTGACAGCCTGCTTGGTTGGATAGCGCGGAAACAGCGCCTTGATTTCGGCGATCATTTCGTCGGTTAAGACACGCTGTTTGGCAATCATGTTTTTGTGGCGCTAGTGATTATCGATCCAATTCGGCTGCGATAATGTTCAAGCTGCCGAGGACGGCAACGATGTCGCTTAAAGTGTGGCCGCGAATTAAATGCGGAAACACCGCGAAATGGATGTATGAGGGTGGACGGCAACGGGCACGATAGGCGGTTTCCGTGCCGTCGCCGGCGATGTAAAAACCGAGTTCGCCGTTGGGGGCTTCAATGGCGTAGTAAATTTCTTCGTGCGGGACTTCAAAACCGCGGTTGCTCATTTGCAGTTCGAAGTGCGAAATGGTGCCTTCGATGGTGGAGTAGACCCAGCGCTTATCGGGAAAGGCAGTGCGCTGGTCGATCCCAACGTTGACAGGGCCGGATGGCAAGTTTTCCACGGCCTGCTGAACGATTTTCAGACTCTCCCACATTTCCTGCATGCGGACCAAATAGCGGGCGTAACAATCGCCAGCGGTAGCGCAACAGGCGCGGAAATCGAAATCGCCGTAGGGCAAATGAGGATCGTCCTTGCGGAGATCGCGGCTCACGCCGCTGGCCCGGGCGATGGGGCCGGTGCAACTGCGATTGATGGCTTCTTGTTTGGTGAGAACGCCGACGCCTTTGGTACGATCGACGAAGATTTTATTGCGATCGAGTAGCCGCTCCATATCGTGAAGCGTTTTGGGGAAGTTGCGGCAGAACGTACGGATTTTTTCGATGACTAGCGGCGTCATGTCATACATCAAGCCGCCGACGCGGGTGTAACTGTTGGTGAAGCGGGCGCCGCAAAGCGTTTCAAAAATGTCGTAAATGACTTCGCGCTGATAGAAGGCATATAAGAAATACGTGAAGGCGCCGGTATCGAGCCCTGCGGCGCCGTTACACAGTAAGTGATCGCTAATGCGCGACAGTTCCGACACGATGATGCGGATGTATTTGCAGCGTGGAGTGAGTTCCAGACCGAGGAGTTTTTCCACGGCGCCGTGCCAGGCGACGTTGTTGGTCATCGGCGAGATGTAATTCATCCGGTCGGTAACCGTGACGTACTGGTTGTAATTTAGATGCTCCCCGATTTTTTCAAAGCCTGAGTGCAGGTAGCCGATGTCAGGCAGTGCGTCGATGACGCGTTCGCCGTCGAGTTTGAGGACCAACCGCAACGTGGTGTGTGTGGCGGGGTGCTGTGGACCGAAATTGAGCGTCCACAGGTAGTCCTGCGGTTCGTCGTGGAGCACATCGCGAGTTTCGACCTGCGCTTGCGGCATAATGTTTAGGCGTTGTCGCGAGTGATAACGGGAAAGTTATGCCGTTCGCCGCGGCCTTGGAGCGGGTAGTCTTTCCGTAATGGAAAGGCGGCGAATTCTTCGGGCAGCAAGATGCGGCGATGGTCGGGATGGCCTTCAAAGCGAATGCCGAACATGTCCCATACTTCGCGTTCCAGCCAGTTGGCGCCTTCCCACAGAGGCGTGACGCTGGGGACGATTAAATCGGGCTCGTTAAGGAAGGTGCGAACAATGAGTTGTTCATTCGTAACCGTGTTGGTGAGGATGTAAATCAGGCCGAAGCGGTCCGTGGCATCGCGATAGCGCAGATAATCGACACAGGTAATATCGACCAACAGGTCGAAGCCGCGCTCATGGTTGAGAAATTGCAGGACATCGTAGATTTGATTGGCCGGCACCACGGCGCGGACTTGTTCGCGGAAGTCGCTGATCTTGACGGCCGAAACAAAGGCTTTGAGAGCGTCAATCGTGGCCGTTTCTGGCTTCAACATAGAAATGCAATCGATCGGCTTGTGACTTTCAGGACGACTTGATTTCACTACTCCAAACGACCGGATTGCGGGCGCTATCGATCTGCGGCAGGCCGGGCAATTCCACCAAAGCGCGTTTGGGCTGTTGGCGCGATTCGATGCGGAATTCCGCACCGCTGAGGGTGCCTTCGCGCTGGATTTTGTCCTGCAAATCGATGATGCCTTGAATCAATTGCTCCGGTCGTGGCGGGCAGCCTGGCAGGTACAGATCGACCGGAATGAAGCGATCGATGCCTTGCACTACGCTGTAGGTATCAAACACGCCGCCAGTGCTGGCACAGGCGCCCATCGAAATGCACCATTTGGGCTCGTTCATTTGTTGCCAAATGCGCTGCAGCACGGGGAGCATTTTCATGACGACGCGGCCGGCGACAATCATCAAATCGCATTGCCGCGGGCTGAAGCGAAACACTTCGGCGCCGAAGCGGGCAATATCATGCTTGCTGGCGCCGGTGGCCATCAGTTCGATGCCGCAGCAGGCAGTGGCGAAGGGCATGGGCCACAAGCTGTTTTTGCGACACCAACTGGCCAGAGAATCGAGCTTGCTGACGACGACGTTTTCGGGGATTTCTATCGCCATCGGAACACCCCCTTCCGCCAGTCGTAAATGAAGCCCAGGACGACCAACAGGATGAAGACCATTGCACCGGCGAAGATGAGGCCCCGATTGGAAACCCAACCATCGGCTACTGCCAGATCAAGGCCGCGGGCGGTTGCACCGACAACTCCGGTCTGCGAATCAGTTGTCTCGGTGTGCCGCATGGCGACAGCCCACGGATAGAGAAACAGCAGTTCGACGTCGAATACTAGGAATGCGATGGCAACCAAGTGGAAGCGGACAGCGAAACGCCGGCGGGCATCGTGGATTGGATCCATGCCGCTTTCATAGGGCATCTCTTTGACGGCGGTCCGTTTGCGTGGGGCGATCAGCCGAGGCGCGGCGATCATCGCGATGGAGACCGCCGCCGCCACGAACACGAACAACAAAATCGGCAGGAACTCTGCCATAAGCTACGCCCATTGTTCGGGTTGTGGAGGATGTGCGACTTTGTGAATCTTGTCACAAACCCTGCTAAATAAAAATGGCGGGGTTACGCCATTTTCGTGCAGCCAATCCTATGTGGTGGGGCCGGGTTGCGTCAAGGACTGCAACGGCATAGATAGCGCCCACTAACAATGAAGCGAGCCAGCTTTTGCCGGCGCAAAAAAGAACCCTTCGCAGGTGGGGCAGGTACCTACGAAGGGTGCGAGCTGAGGGTTGCCCCTCGCTCGTAAGTTACTATGTTTCAGTCTGTGGTCGTCCACAATACTCTTTATGGGGGAGATTTTTTTCCTCCATTCTGCACACTCTAGTTTCCCATGCCATTTGATTTGCTTGCCACACTTCGTGACCTGGTAGCCACGCCAAGCGTGAATCCGATGGGTAGGGCTGTCATGGGTCCGGAGTATTTCGAATATCGATTGACTGATTACTTGGAACAGCTTTTTAGCCGGTTTAATATTCCCAACTGGCGGCAGACGGTGGAGTCAAAGCGGGATAATTTAATTGCTCGAATCGATGGCAGCCCGAGCTTGGAAAGTGGGGGCGCGCTGGTGCTACTGGAGGCGCATCAAGACACTGTGCCAATTGAGGGGATGACCATTCTGCCGTTTGGCGCCGAAGTGCGTGACGGACGGCTGTATGGACGCGGCGCATGTGACATTAAAGGCGGAATGTCGGCCATGCTGGCCACAATGGTACGACTGGCGGAGGGACTGCCGAAACCGCGACCGACAGTGGTGATGGCTTGCACGGTGAACGAAGAACATGGATTTACCGGCGCCACGGCACTGTGCCGGCTATGGTCAGAACCATCGGGTTCTATTATTCCACGACGCCCGGACGCCGCGATTGTGGCGGAGCCGACCAATCTCGATGTAATCGTGGCACACAAGGGAATGGTGCGCTGGCGGTGTCACACGCTGGGACGAGCAGTCCATAGCTCGCAACCGGAAAAGGGCGAAAACGCGATCTTTCGGATGGGCCAGGTTTTGGCAGCTCTGGAACGGTATCAACAAAACGTGGTGGGCAAACTGGCAGAACATCCACGGTGCGGTCGGCCCACGTTAAGCGTTGGGACAATTTCCGGCGGTCTAAGCGTGAATACGGTGCCGGATCGGTGCACCATTGAAATCGATCGTCGATTGGTTCCCGGCGAGCAACCACAGCAGGCACGACAGCACGTGATTGATTTTGTTGCCAGCGAAACATCGCTGGATAGTAACATTCAGCACGAGGCGCCGTTCATGCAAGGCACAGGTTTAAACGATGCCCACAACGAGACTGTGGCTCAGCGGATAGCGACGGCTGTGCAGTGGGCGACTGCCCGAACAGCACAAATCCGCGGCGTTTCGTTTGGCACGGATGCCTTCTGTTACGATGCTGCTGGAGTGCCGAGCGTGGTGTTCGGCCCTGGATCGATTGACCAGGCGCATACCGCCGACGAATGGGTGGCGCTGGCGGAAGTGGAACAAGCATCCGAAGTGCTGTACCGCATGGTGGCGGATTGGTGAGCGGCTAGCTCCCGCAATTCGGCTACGGCTGAAACTATGGGTCAGAACTGGTCCAGGATGAACTGGTGGCCCCAATGGTAACGCGCTTGGCCGGGGCCGTAATTGTTGTGCATCCATTTGTCCCAGTAGGCAGCCTGTGGAAATTCGTTGTGCCACGCCTTGTTGTACACCGGGATCCGCATTTCGGGCGGATAGCGGTAGTACAAACTTTCGGAGCTGCGGTAGTATTCGTCGCCCCAAAAGTTCTGCGGATAGTACACGTACGGGTAGTGATAAAAACGGTCCCAATCTTGGGAGCTGTATGTGTACGCCCATTGACGGTTGTAGGCTTCCTGGGCCTGGACATGGGAAGCGTGGCCGAACAATCCGCAACCACCGGCGCAGATTAGGGCAAACAAAATGCGGCGAACCATCTAGAATCCCCCCTCACTGGCAAAGATCGCAAACCGATTGTTGCCACGCTGTAATTTCAGCGGTGAACATCGGTCCGCGGTTCACTGGGCTCATGTGCCAGGCAATTCGGCGATGCTAGCACGAGCTTGCGGGAAGCTGGCGGCCAACTTTGCCTGTCAGTTACAGCATCGTCAACCGTGACGGCCGGCATTGAGGGAATATGTGGTACTAGCGGCACAGTTTAAAGCCTGAGACGGAAGATCGAACGCGGAGTTTGGTAGACTTTTCCGGTCAGGTAAAATCTGTGTGCGTTAGCTTCACTGACACATGAACTCGATGGTCTGCTATTTCTATCCGTTGTCGGGCATGATGCCGGCTTCGAGTTCTTTGTCCCACTCGTCCATCAGGGGCCAATCGATCGCGCAGGTACCCCAGTCGGCCATGTGCAGGTAACCTTCCAGACGCTTAAGGGCTTGATCCAACAGAGCGTTGTCTTTGCGGAATATGGGTCCATGGCTGGGAAGCAACCACTCGACGTCGCTCTCGCGAATCCGTCGGAGCGATTTAAGGAATGAGGGAATATCGCTGCCGTGATGGGCGTCAATGGCGCCGACGCAGCCGTCGCGATAGATGTTGTCGCCGCTGAATAGAAGTTTTCCCAGGCGGAAGGAAAGCTGGCTGTCGGTATGCCCGGGGGTGTGCCAGACTTCCAATTTGAGATCGCCGATTTCGATGATATCGCCGTCGTTAATCAGTGCGTCCAGCTTTACCGGCGGCATTTCCATGTGAATATTTTGTGACTCGACTTCCGCAAATGTCTTAAGTTTGTCTCCCTTGGCCAGGGGCTCGGCGGCTTTAGGGTGGCCGCTGACGGTGGCTTTCAAAGCCTGCTTCAATTTTGCCAGGCCTTGAATGTGATCGACGTCGGCGTGGGTAGCAATAATTGTTTTACAATTGGACAGAGGAAAATCGAGTTGACGGATCAAATCGACTATTTGATCGACGGCTTCCTGGAAGCCGATGTCGATTAGCACCCATTCGTTCTTGTCGAACACAAGATAGACATTGCAACCCAAGCGCTGGCCTGCCTGGTAGTTCATTTCAATTACATTTGGAAATACTGGCTTGCGTGGAAGCATGAATGCGATTTCCGTGTTCGAGATGCCTGAATATTGTGGGTCGCCAGATTTTAAGAAGGTGTCGGCAAGCGGGCAAGCGACTGCTGTTGTACATTTGTCTAGGATCCGATTCCCTTGGGTTCATAACTTGGCGGGCAGCCGGCTTCTAAATAGGCGGTTAGTAAAATTTGGGCCGCCAACTTATCGAGCCGGGCCTTGCGCTGTTTCTTGGTCAAATCAGCGGCAGCGAGGGCCTGTTCGCCTTCGGCGGTGCTGAAGCGTTCGTCGAAATAAACGACGTTCACTCCGGTGGTTTGCGCCAACCATTGGCCGAATTGGCGCGCCTCGGTTGATTTTTGGCTTTCGCGGCCATCTAAATGGACGGGGAGGCCAACGACGAAGCCAGTGATTTGCTCTTGAGTGGCCAGTTTACGGAAGAATTCCGCGTCGGCTTTGTCGCCGCGGCGGGTGTAATTCACAAGCGGGCTGGCAATACGGTGTTCCAGATCGGCAACTGCCACGCCGATTCGCACTGTGCCAAAGTCGATTGCCGCTAGTCGGCCGGTCGTTGGAATCATATTAAATATTCATGCCTCGCTCCGCACTCGTTGCCTCTACAGGTAGTCCGTCCAGCCGCGCTCTTCCAATAGTTTGACGATTTTTCGAATTGATTCTTCATCATGGCGATTGGCGACAAGTGTGGCATCGGGTGTATGAACTACAATCAGATCGTCTATGCCGACAGTTGCCACCAAGTGATGTTCATCGGTGCGAATTATCGAACCATGGGTGTCGATAGAGAGGTGGCGACCGGTGACAGTGTTGCCTTCGGCATCGGCGCCGGCTAGACGGGCAACGGCTTGCCAGGTGCCGACGTCGTCCCAGGTGAATGAGGCTTCAATGACGGCCACGTCGGCGGCCTGTTCCATGACGGCGTAATCGATGGAGATTCCCTTGATGGCTGCGAATTCGCGGGTAAAGACTTCCTGAGCGTTGGGATGGTCCCAAGCTTGGGCGATGGTGCGTAAGTGAGATAGCATTTCCGGCTGTTGCTTTTCGAGCGCTGCCAGGATCGTTGCGGCCTTCCACACGAAGATGCCGCTGTTCCAGTAGAAGTTTCCGGACGCGAGATACTGCTGCGCGACATCGGCTGGAGGTTTTTCGCGAAAATGGGAAACATGAAAGACGCGATGGTCGGCGGTTGCGCCTTTTGGAAGAGTGATTGTCAAGGGTTCGCCGCGCTCGATGTAGCCAAACGTGGTGGCGGGATAAGTGGGCTTGATGCCGAAGGTGACGATTTGGTTTGGTTGCTGGTCGACGATTGCCGCGGCGGCCGAAATGGCTTGCTGGAATTGTTGGTCCGGTTGGATGACCTGATCGGCAGGCATGACGACCATGGTGGCGTTGGGGTCTTGGCCGCTGAGGAGCAAGGCGGCTAATCCGATGCAGGGGGCGGTGTCGCGCTTGCAGGGTTCGCCTACAACATGATTGGGGAGCAACCTGGGTAATTGTTTTCGTACGGCGGCGACCAAGGTTGCGCCGGTGAGGATCCAGAGGTTTTGCGTCGTGGAGAGTGGGCCGAGGCGGTCGACCGCCATTTGCAGCATGGTGCGCGGGCCGGCTAAGGGGAGCAGTTGCTTGGGTTGCGCGGCGCGGCTTTCGGGCCAGAAGCGAGTTCCCGCTCCGCCGGCCATGACAACGATGTGAAGCATGTGCTTGGACGCGCTGTGGGAAAGGTGAAAAACCGAAAAAATGGTGAAAAACGGTCAATAACGGCCAGGAAAACGGTCAATAACGGTGAGAAAACGGTCGGTGACGGTTGATTTGGATTGCATCAGAAACTGTACATCTTAAATCTAAATTTACTTCAGAGCGCATTGCTTGGCGTCATGAGTTTACCGGACTGCGGATGGATGTTCAAATTGAAATTGAGCCACTAGCGCGAGGGAAATGATGAAATGAAAGCTGCGTACATCAAACAAACTGGGCCGGCGGAGAGCATTATCTACGGGAAGTTTCCGCAGCCGCAGGCGAGCGGATCGCAAGTGTTGGTAAAAGTGAGCGCGGTGGCGGTGAATCCGATCGACACCTACATTCGCGCGGGAACGGTAAAAATGCCGCTGCCGTTGCCGTTCATTGTGGGTTGCGATTTGGCGGGAACTGTGGCAGCGGTCGGCCCGGAAGTGAAACGATTCAAGACGGGAGAACGAGTGTGGGGAAGCAATCAAGGGCTGATGGGGCGGCAAGGGACGTTCGCGGAATATGCGGCGGTTGACGAGAGTTGGTTATACCCGATGCCTGCGGGGGTGAGTGATGAACAGGCTGCGGCAGTGGCGCTGGTAAGTCTGACCGCCGGATTGGGCCTCGTGCGAGATGCGAAGTTGCAGAGTGGTGAAACGCTGTTTGTGAACGGGGGTACTGGCGGAGTGGGCTCGATGGTTGTTCAGATTTCGAAAGCGATTGGGGCAAAAGTCATTACTACTGCGGGCAGTGACGCGAAGGTGAAGCAATGTTTGGAGCTGGGGGCTGACCAGGCGATCAATTACAAAACGCAAGATGTCGCAGCAGAAGTAAAACGTTTAGCCCCGAATGGCTTGAACGTGTATTGGGAAACGCTACGGGATCCTGATTTTGATAAGGCTATTGGGCTGCTAGCGCCGCGGGGCCGGATGATTTTGATGGCGGGGCGCGATGCGCGGCCGACGTTTCCTGTGGGACCGTTTTATGTGAAGGGTTGCTCGTTGTATGGGTTTACGATCTTTAATGCCACGCCTGAGGAACAGCGAAGCGTCGCGGAAAAAATTAATCAATGGCTGGCGGCGGGGGGGCTCAAGGCGGCGATCGATCGTGTAATGCCGCTGTCGCAAACGGCTGCCGCGCATAAGTTGCAAGAAGAAAGTACGGTGGGCAAAGCGGGCACGCTGGCGGGAAAGATTGTGCTGAAGCCGGATTGAAGAAAGAATGGTAATTGGGCAGTTGGTCGAAAAGTCTAAGAGTCGAAGGGGTCGAAGAGTGCGATTGATTTCGTTCTTGTCGCTTTGTGTGTTGGTCTTGTCGGCCGCAAACATGCTCGCTGCCGAGCCTGCCGGCTCCTCGTTTGATCCGTCGGCCAATTATTCGCACACGAGCTTGTTTGGGATTGATGCGCAGGGAGATAAATTCGTTTATGTGCTGGATCGCTCCAGCAGCATGGGGGATGGGGGCGGGAAACCGTTACGGGAGGCGAAGAAACAATTGGTTGCCAGCTTGAACGATTTGGATGAACGAAGCCAGTTTTATTTGATCTTTTACAATGACCAGCCGCGAATGTTCGATTTGGGGACTTCGCGCGGTCGGTTGGTGTTTGCGACAGATGCGAACAAGCGGCAAGCGGAAGATTTTATTTCCGGCATCCAAGCTGGCGGTGGAACCGATCACATGGCGGCGTTGACAGCGGCGTTGCGGCTTCAGCCGGATGTGATTTTTTTGCTAACTGACGGTGAAGAAAGGGACGATCCGACGCCGGAGGATTTGAAGCGGATCGATCGATTGAACGGCGGGACACAGATCCATGTGATTCAATTTGCCGAATCAGCCCGATCGGATAGCGGGCTGGTGAAACTGGCGCAGCAGAATCGCGGGAAGCATGTGTTTGTGGACATCATGCATTATGCAGACGGCAAAGCTGCGAACGGAAAATAGGCACCGCAGCGATGTTAGCGTTTCGCCAGCCGACCGACGAGCAAATTGCCGCATTCTTACGACAGCAGAATTCGCTTGATTTTACTTATCGGGAAGTTGGAGCGACTGCCGGAAGCGCACCGCCGGGATATTTTGTTAGCCATACGCGAGTTCAAATAGGCAGCGGTAAGGCGGCTTTCGCGTCGGCTGTGCGTGCGCTGGAATCGTGGCAACAGTTTAAGCTCGGGTGGGTTACGCCGTGTCCCGATTGCACACCGATTCGCACCGAGGAAGCGATTGCAATTATCGGGCACCTGGCGGGGGTTTGGTATTTGAACGCTTGCCGGATTGTGTATGTGATGGGAGATCCGGCTGACCGCAAATATGGTTTTGCATATGGCACGCTGCCGGATCACGTGGCGAGCGGTGAGGAGCGATTCTTGGTGGAAATGGATGAAGGGGAAAATGTGTGGTACGACATTTTTGCTTTTTCGCGTCCGCGGCATCCGCTGGCAAAGGTCGGACGGCCGTGTTTGCGCCGGATGCAACGCAGATTCGCCCGAGAATCGAGCGAGGCGATGGTAGCGTTTGTTGGCGCAACAACTGACCAGTAGAAAAAGAAAATCGGGCAGCCCGACGCAGGAGGATTTGGCGCCGAACTGCCCGATGGCAGTGAATCAGTGGTCAGGGGCCGGTGGTCAGATTTTTTCTTACCAGGGGCCGCGGACGTAGTAGACACCGAATTGTTGGGTGTCGCTGGGCTGATTGGGCGTGGGCAAAAAGGCGCCGCCGGCTCGGCCGTAACCTGGGAACGGTCGCGCGAATTGGTGGTAAAGCGGCGAGACGCGAGTGCCGCCGACCCCCCAGCCGTAGTTGGATTGGAATTCAGCATTTGGCGGCACAACCAGGGCGATCGGTTCGCCCCAGTACGGATCGTAGAAGCCATTGTGCCAGGGTAGGTGTTGCGCTTGTCGCCAGGCATAAACCTGCGGCAGCTCGGCTCGCAAAGTGGAGCCGGCCAGACCGCACATCGCCAGCGCGATTAGCGTGCGGATGAAAATCCGTTTCATTTCAAATCCTCCTAACTGCAATAAAAATCGGCGGACTTTGCTAAATCACAAGCGCGGGGCAAGCCCCGCCGCTAAACAATCGATTGATCCGATCCTACCACCAGCAAACGTGTGTGCGAGTGACACCGGCATAGGGACCG